>JACQEQ010000240.1 GCA_016200445.1 Gammaproteobacteria bacterium
AAGCTGACACGGAAAAAAGCGCCACCCCGCTTGGATCGAGCGTTGAGGGTGTAAAAATCCCGTTGGAAAATTTGCAACTGGTTTTAGCAATCGCCTATGGATATCGAAACGGTACGTCGAATTGCGCTCGCAAGGCACCTAAATCAGCTCGCCGTATCTAGCCTTCGATCCAATAACGATCTCCATCTCTTTGCTGCTGCCAATCTGTTGCAGGACGCCGCAGAGGCTTTCCTTCTAGCAGTTGCCGATCACGTCAGAGCGTCGGTCGATCAGAACACGAAATTCGATAAGTACTTTGTTTTGATCGATGAGCGAATTGCCCCCAAGGAGCTTCCCTTCAAGACAAAACTCTTGCGCCTAAATAGGATTCGCGTCGATTCAAAGCACTACGGCATTCAACCTGCTCGAGATGAATGCGACCGCCTCGCCGTTTCTCTTCGAGAGTTTTTCGAAGAAGTCTCTCAGTCCATACTCGGTGTCGTCTTCTCCACGGTGAGCGCCATCGATTTGCTCGAAGACAGCGAATCCAAGAACGCATTGTTGGATGCCAAAGCTGCACTTGAGACAGGAGACTACTCTGCGTGCTCTATTGCGTCTCGGAAGGCCCTTTATCTCGAGATTGAGTGGCGGTATGACATAACGAAGTTTAAGGACAGCAAGCCCGTTGGGCTGCTTGGAGGACTTAGTGACGCGCCGTTCTTTGCGAGAAATGCGGAATACATTAAAAAGAATGTCCATGACCCGACTGACTTTATAGTGCTCGACCACAGTAAGCTGGATCAAGACTTAATGAAGGATGGCGTTGACCCGACGGCGTATTGGAATATCTGGCGTCTAACTCCGGAAATATATAGAACGCCCGATAAGCAATGGGTGATTAAAGAAGACTTCGACAAATTAGCCACTGAATTCCTCGCAGACAAAATTGAATACATATTCACTACGTCAATAGACCTTGTCCTCGGGATGCACACAGCCCGTAAAGCAGTGAAGACCGGAGGATATGGCTGCTATGTCCTCGATCTGAGTAAAGATAAAGTGCCTGTGTTCGAGAGTGCGGATAAGACATCGAGAGTTGTCGCGACATCACCACCTGGCCTAGAACGTGTTGACACTGATTATCGTGTCCTCGGACTGAAGGGCGACGCAATGTACTGGCATGTCTGCCACTTTAGCCATGACTGTCATCTTTGGGGCTACATTCATGCCGATGATGTCAAGAGCGGCTAACCTCACAATCAACCGGACCTACACCAGAAGCTGCGCAGGTTGGTTACTTTTAACGTTATGCTGTAAATACCGAACGGTAGAATCGAAGGTAGCCAAAGGAAATATCAATAAGCTCCTCAGGTATTGCACCAGAGCGAGTAACTGGTATGTTGCCGACCATGGATATGGAATTGGCGGAAGTAGTGGAATTTGGAATTCCTGCACACCTAAACCGGGCGCGGTTGCCCGTGTGGTGCGGCGCCTCGCTGCTGGGCAGTATCTTCACCGTGCTTTGGTTCATAGCGCTCACCCATATCTTGATGGGTGCTCGACCGGTTGACGTTGCCGCGCCGCAGGAGCTTGAGTTGGTTGCGCAGGCGCCGCCAGAAGTGCCGCAACCGCCGGTGCTGCCGCCGGTGCAACCTAAACCGCCAGCGCCGAAAACCGCAGTGTCCAAGCCAAGCGAACCGGTGCAACAGCCGCAACCGATGATGGCGCCGACGACGAACGAAACTTCTCCGCTTCCGCCTGAACCTACCGAGCCGCCGCCTATGACTCCCAATACTGAAGCAGCGCCAGCCGCTGCGGTTGAAACGGTGGTTGCACCGGCGCCGATTAAAGTCGAGCCGTTGTTTCGTTTAACGCGGTTGCCGGATTTTGGTAATGCAACGACCTTGAAGTATCCTGCTGCGGAAAAAAATCGCGGGCGCGAAGGCAAGGTCATCGCCGAATTCGTGATCGACCTGAAAGGCGCGGTGCGTGACATTAAAATATTAAAAAGCGCGGGCACATTGTTCGACCAAGCCGTGATCGACGAGCTGGGGAAAATGACGTTCAGCCCGCCGTACATCGGCGAGCGTGCGGTGGCTGCGCGTTTTCGCCGCGAATTCCAATTCAAACTTGATTAACAACGATGCAACAATAATGCGGAGACGGTATGAAAAAGGAGTGGTTGGGGAAGTGGGGAGTGGGCTGCCTGTTAGCGTTGGGAATGCGAGCGGTGTGTGCTGATCCGGTGAGCTTGCAAGGCGAGGTGTTGGAAAATGGCACGGGTGATCCGATTCTGGGTGCGGCAGTTTATGTAGTCGACAACGACAGCATCAATGCGACCAGCGACGAGCGCGGCCGTTTCACCTTGACGCTGCCTGCGCCGGGTGACTACACGCTGGGCGCGGTCGCCGTCGGCTATGAGAGCGACAAGCAGATTTCAATCACCAGCGGGAATCTTGCGCGCGGCGTGACCAAGAAAATTTATCTGCGCCAGGACTATACAATTCCGCCGGTGGTGGTGCGCGCCGAGCGCAACGCGGAGCGCGTGTCGAAAACCGTGATCACCGGAAAGGAGTTGAGCGAGGTGCCAGGTGCCGGCGGCGATCCGTTAAAAGCCTTGCAAGCCTTGCCGGGCATTGCGATGGGCAGCGACGCCAGCGGCGAACCCGCGATTCGCGGCTCCAACCCCGAAGACAACGCTTACTATGT
>JACQEQ010000279.1 GCA_016200445.1 Gammaproteobacteria bacterium
GCGGCGTCGAAGCTGGCCGCACGGATTTTAAATCAGGCAGTACGTCGTTGGGGTTGTATTTCGCGTCGCTTATTGCGCACATGCACAGCAACAAAGGCAAGCGTGGATATGTTCGCTGCGCCAATGAAGGCATTGATGGCGGTGGATGCTTTACGCTGCTTTTGCCTTGAACTATGGCCTAAACCGTGAAAATTCCATGTTGATTAACGGCCGATCCGAATCCCTAATATATCCGTGCCGCTGCATTGGAGATGTGGTCTATGGTTGATAGCCGCCGCACATCGGGTACACACGGAGATGAACGAAATTTCTTTCGTATCGACGACGAAGTGTATCTTGAGTTCCGGGTTTTGACTGAAGTTCCGCGCGACAAAAGCAAACTGCCCGCCTCGCGCAAGGATGCCCGCACACACGATGTGTTGTCGGATCTCACTGCGGTGAATGCGCAAATTCATCCGCTCATCGAAAGCATCAGACAAACCAACACCGCTGTCGCGCGTTGTCTGGAAGCAATCAACAAAAAGGTGGACCTGCTGGCCAAGGCGGTGTCGAAAACCGGCGAGCCGTTCAAGGCTGTGAAACCGAATAAAAAAGTCAACCTCAGCGCCGGCGGCGTGTCGTTTAACGTGGGTACCGAATTGCTGCCCAATACACCGGTGGAAGTGCGCATGGCCGTGGTGTCGTCAAATCTGGTGGTAACGGCATACGGCGAAGTTACGCATTGCAAGCGCGAAGGCCGCGATCCTGAACAACCGTTTCGTGTCGGTATTAAATTTCCCTCGCTGTCAGTGGTCGAGCGCCAAGCATTGTTCTCGCACGTGCTGGGCCGGCATACTGAAAAATTGCGCGGCGCGAACCGCAGCAGCGAAGAAAATCCAGCGGGCCCGAAACTCGCACCAAAGAAGTAACTCACGGCCAGCATGGGACGGAATCAAGCGGGTTGGGGCGCCACGGCGAGTTTTTTCTCCAGCACCGCGCCGTAGAATCCGTCGGTGCCGTGGGTGTGGGGGAACAAGCGTAAATCCTGGCCTGGCAGGGTTAACGGGATCTGCAGGCGCGCCAGAATGCCGTTGACCGGGACACGCGTGAAGTCCGGGTGTTGCAGTAAAAAATCATCGACGATGTCTTCATTTTCGGCGCGCAGCAAACTGCACGTTGCATACACCAGCCGGCCGCCAGGCTTCACCAAGGTGGCCGCACCGGCCAAAATATCGCGTTGCTGTGCGAGCAGCGCGGGCAAGTCGAGCTCGCGCCATTTGGTGTCGGGGTTACGCCGCAAGGTGCCGGTGCCGGAGCAGGGCGCGTCGACTAGCACGCGATGAATGGTGCCGCGCAGGCGTTTGATTTGCGGGTCGCGTGCAGATTTGATCAGCTGCGCACGCACGTTACTCAAGCCGGCGCGGCGCACGCGCGGTTTGAGGCGCTCTAGCCGGTAGGCGTGAATATCAAACGCGTACAGGGCGCCGGTGTTGTTCATTAAATTCCCCAAGTGCAGGGTTTTGCCGCCGCCACCCGCGCAGAAATCCACCACGCGTTCCTTCGGTTGCGGTTCCAGTAGCAGTGACAACAACTGGCTCCCTTCGTCTTGCACTTCAAATTGGCCGCTTTGAAACGCGGGCGTCGAGAACAGCGGTTTGCGGTCTGCGCGCCGCAAGCCTTGCGGTGCATACGGCGTGGTTTCGGCCGCATAACCTGCGGCGTCTAAATCCGTTTGCAATTGTGCACGGGTGGTTTTGAGGGTATTGATGCGCAAGTCGACCAGCGCAGGGCGATTAAGCGCTTCGGCCAGTTGCAACGCATCGGGCTCGCCGAATTGTTCACGCAAACTTTCCCACAGCCAATCCGGCAGACTGGCACGCACCGCCACCGGCAGCGCAGCGATGTCGGCGGTTTCGAGGCGGCGCATTAAGTTGCGCACGCGATCATGACGGTCGAGACGCATAACTTCCTCGGCGCTCAGGCCGCCATACAGCCGCAGATAAGCGGCGGTTAACGCTTCGGCGCCAACATGGGTGCTGTCGCCACATAAAGTTTGCAGCACACGTTTGTTGCGCAAACAACCGTACACGGTTTCGGCCACATAGCCGCGATCATGGCTGCCCAGCTCGCGATGTGCGCGAAAATACTGTTCCATACGCTTGTCCGCCGGAGTCCGCCCGGTCAAAATGAGGCGCAGTAATTCACAGGTAAGTTCAAAATGGGCCGGGCGAAACATGATTTTGAGTCCAAAGAGAGCGGCGGGGCGGCCATCTTACTTGAAATTGAAAAAATGCGTGCGCATGAGCGCGCGGTTGTCGACCTTGAGGGAGGTGTTTATGCGTCGTTTGCTTTATGCGTGCGTTGTGTCAGTCAATGTTGTGAGTAGTCCAATGGGTTTTGCGGCCGACGGCAATGCCGCCGCCGGAAAAGCAAAATCGTTGTTGTGCCAGAGCTGCCATGGCGCAAATGGCAAAAGTGTCGAGCCCTCGATCCCAAGTCTGGCCGGACAGCATGTCGATTACATACTGAAGCAGATTTACGATTTCCAAATTGAAAATCGCAGCGACCCGATGATGAGTCCGGTCGCACACACCCTTACCAGCGAGCAAGATACGCACGACATCGCCACTTATTTTGCCACCCAGCCCGTCATGCAGGGCACGTTGGGCAAAAACGCGCAGGTGCCACGTGGCAAAGCGATCTATGAAAATGGCATCCCTGCACGTGGGATCGGCTCGTGCAAACAGTGTCATGGCCCGAACGGTAAAGGCAGCGCGCAAGGTATGGCCTTGTTTCCAGTGATCGGCGGCCAGAATAAGACGTATATTTTGAAACAACTGAACGATTTCAAAACCGAAAAACGCAATACCGACCCCTCCGGTACGATGGCGGGTTTGAGTAAGCAACTAAACAAAGAGGAGCTCGACGCCGTTGCGGAATATCTGGCCGCACGACGACAGCGGCCACACGTGGCACCACCCCACAGCGACATTGCTGGAAATCGTGAAGTTAGGACTGGTGCCGCCGAACGCGCCGGAAGGTTACCAAAGCGACATGCCGGCGTTCGAAAATATTCTGGACGCGGCCCAGATGGCGGCGGTGTTGTCATTTATCGAGAGCCGCTGGGGCGAACAGGTGCGCAAGTTCCGGCGCGACAATAAACTCGATGCGCCGGACTGAGGCGGCATGGCGTTAATCACCATCGCGCCGGGCGTGTGCATCGACGACGGCGCGTTCGAATTCAACTTTATTCGCGCGTCCGGGCCGGGCGGACAAAATGTCAACAAGGTCGCAACCGCAGTTCAGCTGCGCTACGACACCACCGCGCTACCTACCGATGTGCAACGGCGCCTGCCGGGCTTTGCCGGCAAACGCCTGACCGCCGACGGCATGCTGATCATCGACGCGCGCCGTCATCGCACGCAAGAGCGCAATCGTGCCGATGCAGTGGAACGCTTGCTTGACGTGCTGCGGCTCGCCGCCGAAAAACCCAAACTGCGGATCAAAACCAAACCCACTAAAGCCTCCAAGCAGCGGCGCCATGATGCCAAGCGCGAACGTGGCAGCTTGAAACGCGTCCGGCGCACCCGTATCGAACACGACGAATGATCGTTATCTAAAAAAATCTGCCGATACTTTATCTTAAGTGAAGTTTCCAACGCGGGTTCGTAGCGCGCCATGGCAGATCAACACAGACGATTAACCGAAGATGAATTACACGCGGGTGTGCCGTTGCCGTGGAATGTCTACGATGCGAACGGGCGCTTGCTGTTGCGCAGCGGCAACCTGATCGACTCCAAACAACAAATTGAAGCCTTGTGTGCGCTCGGCCTGTTTCGCGCGCTGACTGCCGCCGATGCCGCAAAAGATGATGCGCCGCAGCCGGCCGTTAAACTGTCGCCGTTCGACACCATCAACTTGTTTCAGTACCGGCTAAAAGGAATTTTTGCCGAAATTAATAAACCCAGCGGCGCCGCCGTGAAGGAGTTGCTTGCGAATTTCGCACACGATGTGCAGACCTTGTGCACCCAAGATTTGGATGCAGGGTTGGGTGCGTTGCACTTGGATAACGAAGGTCACTACACCCACATTCACCCGATTCATACCGCGTTATTGGCGGAGCTGATCGGCAAGCGCCTGGGCCTGGGCGATGCAGAGCGCCAATCGATCATCGGTGCTGCGCTCACGGCCAATATCGGCATGGTCGACTTGCAAGAATTACTGCATTTGCAAAAAGAACCTCTGACCGCACTGCAACGCAAAGAGGTTTGGGGGCACCCGGAGCGCTCGGTTGAATTATTAAAAGGAGCCGGTATTGACGACATGCTGTTGCTCGACACGGTGCAGAGCCACCACGAACGGATGGACGGATCGGGTTATCCCAAGGGTCTATCCGGTACCAGCATTCCGATGTCGGTGCGGATGATTTCATTGGCCGATACTTACAGCGCGATGGTGACGCCGCGCGCCTATCGCGTCGAATTGCAGGCCAAGGAAGCGCTTAAAGAAATTTTCTTGAGACGCGGCAAAGAAATCGACGAGTCGCTCGCGCACGTATTCATCAAAGAGCTGGGAATTTATCCGCCGGGCGCGTGGGTGCGGCTGGAAAACGGCGAAATCGCCGTGGTCATCCGGCGCGGTAAAAATGCGACGAATCCGATTGTGCAGTCGATCATCAGCCCGCGCGGCGGCGCTTATACCACGCCGCATCGCCACAGTTGCGAGCAGCAAATGTATCAAATCAAGGAAGTGGTGCGGAACGAAAAAAACTGCGCATTCAGTGTCCGCACGTTGTGGGGCTACGAGTAATAATCCTAATTTAGAGTCGCGATTTTCCTGTGTTATGTTAGGCGCTCTCTTAAATTTGGCCACACACAGGATGGATGCTATGCGTGCAATGCAAGGTTTGCTGGCAATAGGTATCGCGTTGCTGGCGCTGTTAACCAGCGGCTGCGGGATTAATAACATTCCCGCTTACGACGAAGCGGCCACGGCGGCATGGAGTCAGGTGTTGAATCAATATCAACGCCGCGCCGATCTAGTGCCGAATCTGGTCGAGACCGTTAAAGGTTTTGCCGAGCAAGAGCAGGACGTGCTGACGGCGGTGGTGGAAGCGCGCGCCAAAGTCGGTAGTGTGCAGCTGCCCAAAGACATCCTGACCAATGAGCAAGCGTTCAAGCAATTTCAGCAGCATCAGGATCAACTCGGCTCGGCGCTGTCGCGCTTGCTGGTGGTGGTGGAAAAATATCCCGAGCTGAAATCCAACCAGAACTTCTTGACCTTACAGTCGCAACTTGAAGGCACCGAGAACCGTATTGCGGTCGCCCGCAAGGATTACATCGAGTCCGTGCAGCGCTACAACACCGAAATGCGCACCTTCCCCGGACGTATCTGGAAAGGCATTCTGTATTCCGACCTGCAACCCAAACAAAACTTCAGCGCACCCGAGTCGGTGCAGGAAGTGCCGAAGGTGAAGTTCTGAAGTGGTCGCTGATCATTATATAGGGACGCTGCACGCAGCGCCCGGACGGAAATGGCAAGTCCTGCCCCTACTTGCCACGCTATGGTTGTTGCTCGGTAGCGCCCACGCCGCGCTTGAATTCACCGCGCTCACCGGCCGGGTGGTGGATGACGCCGGATTGTTGTCTGCCGCGACGCGCGCCCAGCTCACGCAACTTTCCGAACAACACGAGCGCGCCAGCGCTAACCAGCTCGTGGTAGTGACCGTGAAATCCTTGCAAGGTTACCCGGTCGAAGACTTCGGCTATCAACTGGGGCGCTATTGGGGTATTGGTCAGAAGGGCCGGAACAATGGTGTGTTGTTGATCGTTGCACCCAACGAGCGTGCGGTGCGCATCGAAGTCGGTTATGGCTTGGAAGGGCAGTTGACCGATGCAATATCCAGTCACATCATACAAAGTCAAATCCTGCCCCATTTCAAACGCGGCGACTACGAAAGCGGTATCGTGGCCGGCGCGCAAGCCATCGTCGCGGTGTTTTCAGGCGAAACACAACCGGCAACGCCGGACACGCCAAGCATTGCAGCGCCGCACATGCCGATCCCCGCGTTATTGATTTTCGGCGCGGTGGCCGGGCAAATTCTGGCGATGTTTTTATCGCGCGTGTTTGCTGGCGCGTTGGCCGGTGGAATCGCGGCAGCCGTGGTCTGGTTCATTAGTGGCACGCTGTTAATGAGTGTGTTCGCAGCGATTGTAATTTTCATATTCGTTGCACTGTCGGGCCGCAGCGGCGGCGGCATGCCGTGGATGGGCGGGCGAGGCGGCGGCGGATTCGGTGGTGGCGGCTTTTCCGGCGGCGGTGGTTCGTTCGGGGGTGGCGGCGCGTCGGGGAGATGGTGAGACTTTGAAGTCTTAACGGATTTTCTTCATGTAAAGTTCACGCGGGCGGGCTGTCTGCTGCACAACAGCGGGTCGCTGGTTTTGAGCGCGATACCGATTTCGTAGTGCCCCGCCGTATCGGCCCGTCCATCGGGTCGAAACGGATCATAAAAATGGCAGAATCAGGATTCAGTTTACGTAGCGTAGTCGTATTATTTTGTCTTGTGTCACTAAAGTTTAAATGCAATAGCGCAAGACTGATCCGGTATTCACTGGCAGAAACAGACAATGCAGGACGAGTTAAGTGTACGTAGCAGTTTTGGGTCTGTTATTTAGCTAAACACAACACAGAGAGACGCCAGCTTGATATCCGAAATCGAGATCACAGGCTTTAAAAGCTTGGAAAAAACGAAACTTCGACTCGGCCATTTGAATCTTTTCATCGGGACCAACGCGAGCGGA
>JACQEQ010000280.1 GCA_016200445.1 Gammaproteobacteria bacterium
CCACGCATCGATAACACGATCGCGAAACTCCACTAACGCTTCCGCACCCGCAGGGCGATAAGCAACCGGGTCGTCGAAAAACTGCGCGAATGCTACCGGGTCTTCGCTCTGTAATTCGGCGGCCGTGCGCCCTTCCCAGACTCCGTAGCCAATCTCCATCAAGCGTGCGTCGAAACTCAAGGGTAGCGCATGCCGCTGCGACAACTCCTGCGCGAAGGCAGCGCAGCGCGACAAGGTGGAGCTGACGATAGTTTCCCATGGACATGCGTCACCCACCGCAGCGCGCATTTGCATCCAACCTTTATCACTGAGCGGATCATCGGTTCGGCCGCGATATTTTCTGCCGCCTACCGGCTCGCCATGCCGGATCAGGTCCACAGTCGTGACTGTTTTTTCCATAACTATCTCTTAGCAAGCGGCCAACGCGACAGCGCATACTATTTGCGCTAAGTTAGTCATTACAATGCACACGCTCCAGGACGCAACCATGCCGATCTATCAAGACAGCCACCGCAAATTACAAGATCGATTCGATACCCGCCGCCTCGCGGATCGCCTCGACGAGTCGTTGGTGCACAGCCCTATTTTGCCTGACGAAAAAGAATTCATCGAAAACCGCGATATGTTTTTTCTCGCCAGCGTCGATGCTCGCGGCCATGCAAATTGTTCCTATCGCGGCGGGCATCCCGGGTTTGTACGGGTACTAGATGAACATACTCTGGTGTTCCCCAACTACAACGGCAACGGCATGTTTCTGTCGATGGGCAATGTGCTGGAAACACAGCAGATCGGCATGTTGTTCATCGACTTTGAACAGGGCCGCCGCATGCGCCTCAACGGCGAGGCGCGAATTAGTTTGGATGATCCGCTCCGCAAAGACTTCCCTGAAGCAGAATTTCTGGTGCGGGTCACGCCGCGCGAGATTTTTGCGAATTGTCCACGCTACATCCACAAAATGCAGTTGGTGGAACGTTCGCGCTTCGCGCCAACCGGCACCTGCAGCGTGCCGGTACCGGGATGGAAAAAAGGCGATTGGGTGAAAGATGTTTTACCCGTCGATGACCCGGCACACGACGACACGCGCGAAGTTTTGTAGCGAGAGTGGGCATTTACTCCATGATGTTTATTTTTACGCCCTTCTCGCGCAATTTTTCTGCACGCCACTCGATAAAGCGCTGAAAGCTCGGTTCGGATTTATAAGCGCTTGATGCGACATAATCCATCACCGATTGATTGTGAAATGATTTTAAATACCCTTCCGTGCGTATCACTTCCTTACCGGTGCTATCGAAGAACAACATAGAGGGCGCGTACTTGACATCTAACTCTTTGGCCCAGGCGCTTGCACCGAGCGAACGGCCGTCGGGTGTCGTTACGGGTGCTTTAGACCACATATCGAGCTGCACCACATCGAAGCGTGCCACTTGCTCCAGCGTCTCTTTGCGTTTGAAGACTTCGTTGTGCAACTCATCGCAGGCCGGGCATTGTTGTTGTTCGAACAACACCAGCAGCGGCTTGGCACCGGTTTGTTTCACGCGCGTCAATGTATACGGCGGTGGCGCGATAAAGGGCTGTGCATGCAAGGTTCCGGTCGGCGGCGATGGATTCAATTTAGCGAAATAGTCGCGGAAACTGCCTTCGGATTCGTGTTTGTCCGCCGCGTAATTGAGTGCCGCGAGAAATTTATGCGGCTCGTAGTAGCCGTTAACGCGCAAGATGACTTTGGCCTGCTCGTCGAAAAACAGGATCGTGGGCGTGTACATGACTTTCATTTTATCGGCGAATTTTTTTTCAATCAGGTGCGTGCCGTCGACGTCGGTGACATCACGGTCACCCCACAGATTTACGGTGACTACATCGAAGCGGGATCGCAACAGGTCCGCGATGTTTTTCTGCGCCAGATTGATTTCCAGCAATTTTTTGCAGTATGGGCAACCGTCTTGATAAAAAAACAATACCAGGCGCTTGTTGTGCGCAGTTGCGTCTTTGACATCATCGCGAAAATCCAGAAATGAATTTTTAAACCAGCTCGGGTATTCAGCGGCGCCGGGATTCGTCATGTCGGCGTTAAGCTGACCTTCTTTTTTCACCAGCTCAATTTTTGGCGCGTCAGCGAATACCGTGCCGAACAGCGCCACCCAGAAACACAACGGCAACCACAACTTTAGTTTCATAGTTACATCCCTCCTACGCTTGAAATTCTTATGAGGAAATCGGCAGGCCAAGACAACTACTTAAATGTAGACCATCGCTGCGTACCGCAAGTGCCGTGGCGTTGAGCCGGCGGCAAGATTGTTCCGAACGGTAGAAAATTCCGGTGATTTATTGTCAATACCTTGACTGCACAGTTATAGAAATCCGGGCATCTGATTTTAACTATCTAATAGTTAAAGATATTTTTATTTACCAGTAGCTGGCATGGTTTTAGCTTATGAATAATTTAAATCGTTATCCCACATGAGGAGATTGGTTATGGCGGTACTTACGCAGTCAGCCTTAAACAGTACTCGTAACGTTATCGTCGGCAGCGACGTATTGGCCGCCTACCCAAAACCGAGCATTAATGAGCCATCGCGCTACTCGTCTGAACGGTTGTTGCAAATCTCAAGCGCGCTGCAGACCTCATTGGAACTTCAGCAGTTGATTGAGACCTTTGCACATGAAGTAAAAGTCACCGTGCCTGTTGACGGTGTACGTTTCCAAAATCTGCAACACGATATTGACATTAAAGTGGGACGGAATGCCACATACCAATGTGCCTACCATCTGACCGTCAACGAGCAAGCGTTAGGCGAAGTTGCATTCATGCGCAAGTCAAATTTTACCCCCAGCCAAAACAACGAGCTGGAGTTATTGCTGCGCAGCCTGGTTCACCCATTGCGTAATGCGTTGATGTACCGGACTGCCTTGCTCAAAGCACAGCGCGACCCGCTCACCGGTGTGTATAACCGTGCCGCCCTGACGGATACCATGGCACGCGACGTTGAGCTTGCACAACGGCATCGGATTCCCCTGTCCATCATCGTGCTCGATATTGACCATTTCAAAAATATCAACGATAGCTACGGCCATGTGGCCGGTGATTGTCTGCTGAAAGGTTTGGTCGAATGTGCCAATCACAGTATCCGGCGTTGCGACATGCTGTTTCGTTACGGCGGCGAAGAGTTTGTCGTGCTGTTGAATAATACCGATGAAAAGGGCGCGTTGCGCCTTGCCGAACGTATTCGCCGCAATGTAGAGAAAGAAGAATATATGTGCGGCGGCCAAGCGATCCAAATGACCCTTAGCGCCGGTGTAGCGCAGTTGAAAAAATACGACATTGAAACCAGTCTTTTTGAAC
>JACQEQ010000278.1 GCA_016200445.1 Gammaproteobacteria bacterium
ATACCCCACCGTTCAGGCTCATCCTTGCACTGGAATAGACTCGATTTTTACCCTTGTCTGTCAGACCGCCAAGTTCAGCGAGGTAGGGAATTACCTGCTAACGAGATTCAAGATCGAGTGTGATGAGGCTCACAGGTTTCCGCCGCCATTAGTCAATAAAAACAACCCCATGGGCAGATCAAGTGAAATTTTTGCGTAATGAAATGCATTTTACGCATTGTCTGCTCTATCCCTGCTCGTAACTGCCGATATCAACAGCATTACGAGGCGCGCATTCGAGCGCGATGTGCCTAAGGTTGAGTGTAGTTATGAAGAATAATTACGTGATACGCGTGCTGGACCTTCCCGAGCATGAACGGGTAATCCTGAAGTTGATATTTTTGGTATCCGTAAAATCAAACCTGCGCCGCAATAGCTACACGCTCGCTGACACACGTGACGAACCGGCCGATGTGGTCATTCGCGATGGACATGTTGCATACACCCCATCGAGCGATGTACGCCGCGAACTACTGGTCGTGAATGCCCCGGCTACAACGATTGACGCGCCCGTGGTTGCGGGCGATCCATCAAACCATCAAAAAAATGCTGCATCATTATTGTCTTCCAGGCCGCCTGCGGTGGCCGCACTTGCCTCTGCGCATCCCGATGCAACGGAGGTTGCCATTGTACGCAACACAACGCAGGAACATCCCGCGAATCAAGAGCTCGCAGGAATACCCGCAGCACAAGGCGCTGAAGTCGCAGCCGTGGTTGAAACGCTATTACTCAGCACGCCAAGCGATGATCCGGAAGTCGACATTTTTGAAACCCAAGATAAATCAATAAATAGCAGCGATGCTCCAGAGTTCACATCTGATGTAAAGTCTCGCGTTTTGGTCGTGGACGATAGCACTGCGGTGTGCAAGCAATTGGAAATCGAGCTGCTGCAATATAATGTCGAGATCGACTACGCTCCGACCGCGCGCCAGGCAATCGAGATGCTTGGAAAGTATAACTATAAGATGGCATTTTTGGATGTGGTTTTACCCGATTGGGATGGATATCGAATCTGTAAACACATCAAGTCGAAAGCACCCAATACTGCGGTGGTGATGATCTCGGGCAAAACCACCGCAAGCGATAAGCTACGCGGCGCGCTGGCCGGTTGCGATGCGTATTTGATGAAGCCGGTGGCGCGCCAGACATTTCAAGCGGCGGTAAAAAAATATCTCCCGTTGGAAGCAAGCAGCCAAGCGCAGGATGCCGTGTCATGAACATGAGCGAAAAAAAATCGGCTCAGATCATTGCAATCGATTCGCGTAAGCCGCGCAGCTCCGATGATCCTGTAACCCTCAAACCCAGCCGCTCAGGTTATCGCATGGCCGGTTATTGCTTTTTAGCGGGTGCGGATGTGCAAAGCGAGGTGGTGATTTCGCCGGCGATTTTTCCTGTACCCAAGGCGCCGGAATGGCTGGTGGGCTTAGCCAACGTGCGCGGCAACATCGTGCCGGTATTTGACTTATGGAAATTTCTGCGTACGCAAACACCGCAGCGAGAGATGCTTACGGTACTCGTGCTCGATCTAGGCGAAACAGCGGCCGGTTTGGTTATCGACAATTTACCGACGCCGGTGCCGTTGGACAGTCAAGCCGTTGCTACGCAGCCGCCGGCTCCCGCATTGCAGCCGTTTTTGGGCCTCGGGCTGCATGCGTTTGATTGTGAATGGTGGGAGTTCGACCACCAAAAATTCCTCGCATGTTTATCGGAAGTCGACTCGCGCTAGCGCAATCGTGTTTGGGAGAGTTCCATGTTAAATCGATTACGTATCGGGCCACGCTTGTTGTTACTGATATCGTTACAGGCAGCGCTATTCATCGCCGTGGGCATAACCGCAGTGATGGGGTTGCGAGCGGCAGCGCACGGCGCATTACGCTCCGGCCTGTTTGCCGCACTCAGTGAAACTACCCGTGGACACCTCGCGTGGGAACAAGCGCAGCTGGATGTGTTGGCCACCAAGAATTTGCTGACGAGTTTGTGGGACGAATACCAAGCCGACAAATCACCGCAGGAAATTTCCGCGTTAGGCGATACGCTAGCCAAATATCATGACCTGTTGATGTTGACATTTTCAGATCTGGACAAAATATTTGCGGAACATGACCAAGAAAAACTCGCAAGCTATCAAGACGCGCAGTTAAAACGCTTAACAATGCCTTTCCTCACCGAATTGAATGAGCGGATTGCCGGACAACAGTTGCAATCGGAGCTTGTTTTTCAGCAGGCGACAACCAGCAACTGGGCGTATCTTTTCGGCAGTATTGTTGCTGTTGTATGCGGTCTTGCGATCATCGGCGTGCTCAGTGCGTTCGTGTATCGATCCATCGCGGTTTCCGTCAATACGATCTCTGCAACGGTTAACGGCGTCGCCGGCGGCGACTACTACGCGCGCACCGGCCTGAGCGGCGCGGATGAACTGAGCACTCTGGGCTGCGCATTTGATCACTTGCTCGACGAACGCGTCGCGACGCTGTTGCAAGTCGAGCAGGATAACGAGCGTTTCAACGACGTGGCTACGATGTTGTTGCACGCTGCGGCAAAGTTGCGGTCGCGCGATTCGTTGAAAATGATCCCGGCAACCGAAGATGTCACCGGCTCCGTCGTAGCAGCACTGAATCAGTTGACCGGAGAGACGGTGCAGGTCTTGATCGATGTGGGGCGAATTGCCGGACAAATCGCCAAAACGTCGGTCGTGGCACGTACGCAATCCGACATCATCGGCACCATGGCATCGAACGAGCAAAGCGAGATCGACACTGCTGCGCGGACAATGACGCACGCAGCCAGCGCGCTTAAGCAGGTGGCACAGTTGTCGTTGCTCTCTAACCAGACAGCCGACATCGCCAGCGAAGCCACGCATACCGCGTTGCACTCCGTCACGCAAAGCGTAAGCGGGATTAACGCCTTGCGCAAAAATCTGCAAGCAACCGAACAATGTATCAAACGGCTCGACGAACGTTCGCATGACGTATGGCGCACTGGCAGTTTGTTAAACAGTATTGCCGAACGTGCCCAAGTTCTCGCGCTGAATGCCAGCATGCACACGGCGGCACCCAGTGGTTCGGACAACGGCATAGCAGCACTGTCCGGCGATATGCAACACCTGGCGGAAACCGCACGCGCCGCTGCGCAACAGATTACAGAATTGGTTTCTAACATACAGTCGGACGTCGAGGACACGGTATTGTCATTTAATTTTGCGACCACCCAGGCGGTTGCGGGTTGCGAGTTTGCCGAGCAGGCCGGTACGCAAATGGGGCGTACCAACGACCTCACTCAACAGTTGATCGAGTCGGTGCGGCAGATCGCCTCCGTTTCAGCCGAACACATGTTGTTGAGCTCCGAATTACAGGCGCGGACGCAGACACTCCAAGTCTGCGCGAGCAAGACACGCGAGCAAATTCAGGAACAAGCTCAACATACCAAGCGATTGATTCACTATTCGAAAGGGTTGATGTCTTCGCTCCAAGCTTTCGCACATACGCAAGGCGAACCAGAAGCAGCGCTGACACCCAGCGCCGATGCTGCTACACAGTTAAATTTGCGCGCGTCATAAGCGGCCCATACCCCCATGGCAACGAACCTCGACACGATTATTAATGAGTTGACTGAACTCATTACCGATCTCTATGAATTTCTGCTACGCACAGAAGGTTTAAACGAACGTCCCGGCTGGGGCGGTCACCTCGAAAACTACCTCAAAAAGACCCTACTGATCCGCTTGCTGGCCGGGCAGGGCGACCGTATCGGATTGCACGACGCCTGCTTGCAACAGCAGGAATATCTACGTGCCTTGATAAAACGAGGCGTTACACCGACGCCGCACGAGTGGGACCGGTTGGAACG
>JACQEQ010000253.1 GCA_016200445.1 Gammaproteobacteria bacterium
ATTAAGCGAGGCACAGAAATCAGCAACTAAAAAGCCGAAAAATGAGCTAATTAGCGACGTTTCGAAAGGCGATGCGATTCTAGACAAGGGCGAGGCGATGATGGCGATTGTGCAAAGCCGCTTTGCCAAGGAAATCGAACTGAAGGCCCTGCTCGACAAATTCAACGCGGCAGGGATTTATCCAAAAGAGTATGAAAAAGTCGTCAGCGATTTTTCGAGTTTGATTGAAAAAGTCGAGTTGGAAAAAGCCGACAAGATCGATAATGACAAAGACGACTTAATTAAGGCGATGCAGGCGCTGGACATCAAGAGCGTGCAATACACGACACTGCACGCCAGTGAAGTGATCAATCTTGATACCAAATCCAAGGGCGGTGAAAAGCTGGCGCCAGCGACGTTTACCATAGCGCTCGAAGCTTATAAAAACGCCGAAAACCGTATCGCTCAAGTACCGCACGACGAAGATGCGGTGCAGAGCGCCGGAGAAGAGGCGTTGTTTGCTGCACGCCATGCGCGCAACGTGAACGAGCAGGTTTTGATGTATCAAAATCAGTTCAAGATCTCGGTTGAGGCGATCGTATTGCAGCAAGAGCAGCAGCTGCTCGAAATTGCGAATGGATTGGCACACAAAGACCTGCGTGATCAACCGCTCGACAAGCAGGCAACTACACTCGCCACTGCGGCTAGCCAGCTGGTGCAAGCAAGAGAGGCGCTGGCGAAAGCGGAAATTAAACCCGACGCGGCGAACGAAAGGATTCATGAATTGGAGAAAAAGCTGAGCGAGTTGGAGAGCAAACTTAGCGAAACGACCGAAAATCTGGAACAGGTGAATGCGTTGCTTGCAGCGCGTGATGCACAGATAAAAATGTTGAACGTCACCATTACCGGCAAAGACGGTCAAAGTAAAGCCCCGGCTGACTCCAAAGCGGTTG
The DNA here is from genome assembly GCA_016200445.1 of Gammaproteobacteria bacterium. Taxonomy (GTDB): domain Bacteria; phylum Pseudomonadota; class Gammaproteobacteria; order SG8-11; family SG8-11; genus UBA6921. Next base: position 933 of record JACQEQ010000253.1, read on the forward strand.
TGGTTGAAACATCAAAGACGCCCCCTGAAAAAATACCCGGAGCATCGCGATAATCGCAGGCCGGGTAACGTTGCTACCTGACCTCGCCACTGCAATTTGTAGTAATCACACGCATTATTCTCTGGCGTTTTCTGTGGCAAGCTATATTTCCAGTACGTAGCTGAGACCCAACACCATGATGGCTCCAAGTACTACTGTCCGGCTCTCGATCTCTGGCATGAGTTGCGCGGGCTGCGTGTCGCGTGTGGAAACAGCGCTGAAGAACGTGCCGGGAGTTGACGAGGCGTTAGTCAATCTGGTCGAGCGCACAGCGCAAGTGCGCGGCACCGTTGCGCCAAGCAGCTTGATCACCGCTGTGAAAGGTGCCGGATATGACGCGGCGCAGATGATCGGGGCGCAGTCCGAGCAGGACAAAGAGGCTGCCGAAGCAGTGCACTATCAAGCCTTGCTACGGCAGTCGGTAGTCGCCGCGCTGGTGGGTTTTCCGCTGATGTTCATGGATTGGTTTGGCGTCATGCCGCACCTGCATGGCGGCGGGCGAATTTTCTGGATGGCGGTTGCGGTGGTAACGCTGGCCGTGATGGTGTATTCCGGCGCGCGCTTTTACACCGGCATGTGGAAATCGTTCAAAGTGCACAACGCCAACATGGATACGCTCATCGGGCTGGGCACGGGAGCCGCGTGGGCATACTCGACGCTCATTACGTTTTCTCCAGAACTCGTTCCCGAGGCAGCACGGCATGTGTATTTTGAAGCCGCGTCGATCATCATCGCGCTAATTAATCTCGGTTCCGCGTTGGAAACCCGCGCTCGCGGCAAAACTTCCCAGGCCATCAAGCGGCTGATCGGTTTGCAACCCAAAACCGCGCGCGTGATTCGTGAAGGTAAGGAGCTTGACATTGATATCGCCCAGGTCGGCCTGGACGACACAGTGCGTGTACGTCCGGGTGAAAAAATCCCGGTCGATGGCATCGTCATCGACGGACATTCAAGTGTCGACGAAGCCATGCTCACTGGTGAACCCATGCCGGTGGAAAAAAAGCCCGGCGACCACGTCACCGGCGGTACCCTCAATAAAACCGGCGCATTTTTGTTTCAGGCGAAGCGGATTGGTAAAGACACGGCACTGGCACGCATCGTCGAGCTGGTGCGTCAGGCGCAAAATTCCAAACCCGCCATCGGCCGGCTCGCCGATAAAATATCAGCGGTTTTCGTACCCAGCGTACTGATCATCGCCGTGCTTACGTTTCTTGCATGGTTCAACTTTGGCCCGGAACCGGTTGCAAGTTACACGCTGGTGGCAACCATGACGGTGCTGATCATTGCATGCCCGTGCGCATTGGGGTTGGCAACGCCGATTTCGATCATGGTCGGCGTCGGCAAGGCGGCGGAATACGGCGTGTTGATCCGCAACGGCGAAGCGTTGCAGCAAGCGGGCAAGCTCACCACCGTGGTGCTGGATAAAACCGGAACAGTCACGCTCGGGCGCCCGGTGGTGACTACGCTGCTGCCGATGCCAGGCTGGACAGACAATCGTCTGCTGCACATTGCCGCAAGCGTGGAAGCGGCCTCGGAACATTCGTTGGCGCAGGCGCTGCTCGATGCGGCGAAAACGCGTGGACTGGATTTGTTGCGTACTGAAGGATTTGCCGCAGTCGCAGGTCATGGCATCAGCGCGCGTGTCATTCAATCAACAGGTGAGGTTGCCGCCGTGTACTTCGGCAACCGCAAACTTATGGACCAACATCACATCGACGTCGCAGCGCTTGCGCCCCGCGTCGCGGAGTTGGCGGCATAAGCGCAGACCGCGATGTATCTGGCGGTAAACGGTGCGCTCTCCGGTGTGATCGCGGTGGCTGATCCGGTGAAGGACGATTCCAAAGCCGCCATCGCGCGCTTGCATGCCATCGGCTTGAAAGTCGTGATGCTTACCGGCGACCAACTCGCCACGGCGCGTGCGGTCGCAGAGCAAGTCGGTGTCGATGAGGTCATTGCCGAAGTATTACCGCAAGACAAAGCCGCCAAGGTGGCGGCGTTGCAACAACGCGGCGAAATTGTCGGCATGGTGGGCGACGGCATCAACGACGCACCGGCGCTGGCGCAAGCCAACGTCGGCTTCGCCATCGGTACCGGCACCGACGTGGCGATGGAGAGCGCGGACGTGACATTAATGCGTGGTTCATTGCACGGCGTGGCCGACGCCATCGCGGTGTCGCGTGCCACGGTCCGCAACATCAAGCAGAATCTGTTCGGCGCATTCATCTATAACTTGTTGGGCATTCCCGTGGCGGCCGGTATTTTGTATCCCATGTTCGGCGTGTTGCTAAACCCAATGATCGCCGGTGCCGCCATGGCCATGTCGTCGGTCACCGTGGTGAGCAATGCCAATCGGCTGCGCGCGTTTCGTGCACAGGTCTCGACATGAGTCTGCTGCTGTTCAACGTTCTGGGTGTCGTACTCATCGCCTTCATTGCGTGGTGGTTCTGGTTGTCGGCGCCCAAAGCGCAGCGTGCGCTGGCGCGCGGTGTTATTGATGTGTTGGTCGAAGGCGGCGTGTATACCCCGGCACGCATCGAGGTTGCAGCGGGTCAGCCCGTGACATTACGTTTTTTGCGCAAAGATCCCAGTCCGTGCGCCGAACAAGTGGTGTTCGCGGATTTGGGGATTTCGCATGAGTTGGCGTTGAACACACCGCAAGAAATAACGATTACTCCATCACCCGGACGTCATGAATTCACCTGCCAAATGGCCATGTATCGCGGCACGTTGATCGCGCGTTGATGCAGCGCGGTCATAATTTACGCAGAGTGTGACCGGCTTAATAATATCTGCTGGGGGCTGGCCAATGGCATTGCTTAGGCGTTCAACGCAGCGCATAACGTCGTTCAAGTTGCGGAGCAAGCATGGTGCTTGGCGAGCTGCTGTTCTATCCTTGGGTCTTTCATGTCCATATAGCTTGGATGCAATGGAGAGCAACAATGACAGTGTCATTCGGCATGCTGTGGGACAACCACCCGTCGAATCGGGGCGATGATCATCCGTGCATCACGAATGGCGCGTCGAATTTTTCAGATCAATGCGCCATTCGTTTTGGAATTGCATTAGAACGATCCGGCCTGAGCCTAAAAAGCTTTCGCGGTGCGCGCTGCTGGTTTGGCCACGGGCATGTGTTGCGCGCGCAAGAAATCGCGGACTGGCTGCGTCACGGAACGACGGCCGTCGGCATGCCAGACATCTCTGGCAGAACTTCTTATGCCAGCTACACCACGCGATCCGGCATTGTGTTTTTCAGGAATTTCTGGGGCAGCGGAAATCAAGGCGACCATATCGACTTGTGGAACGGTAGCCGCATGCCCGGCTCCGGCGACCATTCCAATTATTTCAAGCTCTCGGAGGAAGTATGGTTCTGGAACCTCTAACGCGGGTGTTGTCACTTTTGATGGGAATGGCGCTTGCCGCTCCCGTGTCCACGCGCGCGGCAGAACTCCCGGAAACCGGGTATGTCGTCGGATATAAGCTGTCGCTGTTTGTGCGTGATGGGTTGTGCATCGCGCGGTTCGAAGGGCAGCAGCATCAGGGGGAGTTGACGCTAGCGCCTACACCGCCTTGTCTTTTTGTACGGAAACACGGCAAGTCGAACGACATAGAATCTTACTTCTATAAGGACAAATTTGATAAGGGTGAGGACCATATTCACGTGGTGGTGGTCACAGGGACCATATTGCCGCGGAACCCGGACGATCCAATAACACCGCTCACGAAGCGCGACGACTGCGGTAGTCAAACGCAGGCGTTGCTGCTGCGTAAGGAGGGCGTATTGGTCTCCAAGCGGGTGGCGGGTGGTGCGTGCGCCGGACTAGGACTCGACGGAAAAGAATTCTGGATGTTCGCGCATTGGTCAGAATAGATATAAGGGGCGGGTTGTTGTCAGTTCTTGATTTGATTTTGTCAATGTCCAAACCGGCGGTTCAGGCTCGGCTCGCATTGTGAAAAAATGCACCGGCTTCCTGCAGAGATTGGCGGAACAGAACGCTTTCACGTGCCGATGTGAATCACCGTCGCAAAAATACAAAACAAGGACTCACTCGCTATAGCAATGCGATTAGCATGTTAGTCGCACTCATGAACACGGATGGAGAGTTTTATGACGACAGCGCACGCTGCATTTCAACGCTGTACCGCATTCTGTCGCATGGCATTGATGTCCGCGATAATCGCCGGGCTTGCCGCTTGCGCAGATGGCGCCAGGGAGACTTCAACCTCGCCAAATCCAGAGCTGGCTCCGAGTCCGACTCAGGCACAGATTCCTACACCAACGCCAGTTCCAACTCAGATTCCCCTTCTCGCGAGTGTCGTATTTACGCGCATGATTAGCGCTAATAACACTGATCTTTATCTCATCAAGGAAGACGGTACTGGTGAGGTGGTTCTCGCCAATTCGGCGGACTCCGAGTACTTCGGCGGCATTATCCCCAACGGACGTCTGATTTACTCGAGGGTCGTCGGCGGCACCCAAAACGACCTTTATAGCGTCAACGTAAACGGTACCGGTACCACAGCACTCGCCAACTCGACAGACAACGAGTACGTCAACGGCATCACCCGTAGCGAGCTGGTAATATACAAGCGGCTCGTTGGTGGCATCCAACAGGATCTTTACAGCATTAACGCCGACGGCACCGGTAACGTGGCCCTCGCTAACTCGGCGGACAACGAGGAATTCAAAGGTATCACGCCCAGTGGGCGGGTTATTTATGAACGATTTGTTGTCGGTACCAACACCCAACGCGACCTTTATAGTGTCAACGCTGACGGCACCGGCATGGTAGTTCTCACTAACTCGACAGACTCCGAGTTCTTTAAAAGCATCACTCCCAGTGGCCGGGTGATGTATCAGCGGTACACAGGTACCCAATGGCATATTTACAGCATCAATGCAGACGGCACCGGTACTGTGGACCTTGCCAGCTCAACTGACTACTTGGAATACAGGGGTGTTACTCCCAGCGGGCGGGTGATTTATCTGCGGACCATCGGTGCACAAAACGACATTTACAGCGTCAACGCCGATGGTTCCGATACCGTGGCGCTTGCCAATTCGACGGACAGCGAGAATGTCGACGTCAACGCTGATGGCACCGGTACCTTGGCACTCGCGAACTCGATGGACAATGAGTATCTCAACGGCATTATCTCCACTGGGAAGCTAATCTACACACGGATTATTGGTTCTCAAAATGACCTTTACTCCGTCAACGACAACGGCACTGGTAACGTGGCTCTTGCTAAATCGAACGACAATGAGTATCTCAGCGGTATCACGCCCAGTGGGCTGGTGATTTCTACTCCAGGCGAGCGTGTATTTTATGCACGGATCGTAGGTGGTCAGTACGATCTCTACAGCGTTAACACCGACGGCACGGGCACCGCGGCCCTCGCCAACTCGACGGATGAGGAATACTTCAGCGGCATCACTCCGAGTGGGCGCGTGATTTATAGACGCGACGTAGGCGGTCAAGCTGAGCTCTATAGCGTCAACGCTGACGGTACCGGTAAGATCGTCCTCGCCAATACGGTTAGTGATGAGCATTACGGCGGGAGTTTTTAGTGTCTTGGGGGCTGGGCTTCACTGAAGCCTGGCGAACGCACACTAGCCCTGGGCATCATTAATTTGCGCGTAAATGTGGGGGTGGCCCGGAAGCTACAATGGGTCAATACGTGACACTGTAGTTCTAACATTTACTCCATCGGCTGACCTACACAAAACCACAACCCAAAATACCTACATACCGATTCACACTGATCTGCGTGAGCAGAAGCTGCGGTATCGCTCGGTCTAGAATTTTCGCAGACTGTGATCAGCTTAATAACTTTCGCGCCTGTGCTAATACCAAGTTTTGACTTGCCCCGCAATTTTAACCATCCCAGCTTCGCTACTATGGATTCTCTTCAAGACGCGCGAGCGAAGTCCTGAAGGTTCACTAATTTACAGTAGTTAAAAGGTTTTATTGCGTGTTAGCCATGAACACTGGTTAATATCCAGTTGAGAGGTGTCAAATGTTTTCATTTCCAGTGCTTGGAATAGTATTTAGGTTGGCCTTGATCCTTAGCGGCTGGTTAGTTATGCCAAGTGCTAGTTATGCACAAGACTCATATTACAACCGAGACTGTTCAACTTGTCATGGTTCTGCTCCGGCGTCACCAAAGACATGCAATGGTTGCCATGCACATGGCACACATGCATCAGGGGTTCGCACCGCGATGAATTTGGCGGTTAAGACCGACAAGAGCAGCTACGTTGTTGGCGATTCTATTAAGGTGACATTGTCTGGCGGCATGCAACCACTGTCTACCGGCTGGGTTGGTATTCGTGTGTATGACAAAAATGGCACCGAAGTCTCCAAACGTATTCGCGATACTCATTGCACACGAATTCCTGGAGATTCCACAACGCCATGTGATCTTCTCCCGCTGGATCTATTTATCACTGCTCAAGCTGGCTGGACTGAGCTTTACGTAGCTTGGGCAGGAAACGCGACTGATGACACTGTAAATAACGCAGTGAAAGGTGCGGCGGTGACTGCACCAATCAGCGCTGGAAACCGTGTATTAAAAGATAAAATTGGGAATGATATTGCTGGTCACGTCGAGGAGATATTAAAAGTCTCCTTCGCTGTTACAGATGCAGCACCGTCATCAGGCGGCGGCGGTGGTGGCTCGTTAGACCTGGCACTGCTTTCCGGATTTTTCGGACTCTCTTTCCTGCGCCGCAAATTCAAACGTG
>JACQEQ010000254.1 GCA_016200445.1 Gammaproteobacteria bacterium
AAAACCCTGGGCGTGCAGTGCGGCGGCATCCGAAGCTTTGCGTGCGGTGGCAAACACGCGATAGCCGCGCGCCTTCAATCCCGCTGCCACACATGCACCGATGCCGCTCGAGCAGCCGGTGATCAGTACCGTCCGTGGATCTGTAGTCGTCGTCACGCAGATGATTGTAGAACATGGCGTCGCGATTTGCGTCATCCGTCGCGTGCGTTATGATCGCCGCTGTTTACTCATAGCGGCGAATGCGCGCATGAAAAATATTTTCACCGTGGTGTTGCTCTACGCAGTGTGTGCCGCATTGCCGGTGCACGCCGCAGGGAGTTACATCGGCGCTGCGTTCGGCACGCAACAGGCGACGCTCAACGAACGCGAGCAAGCGCTGGCCGATCGCGTTGCCAGTGAGCAAAACGCCCAAGACGGCAGTGGCTCTTATTCGCTCAAGCCGTGGGGCTGGACCGGAAAAATCTACGGCGGTTATTGGCTCAACGAGCAGTTGGGCATCGAAGCGCAAATTGTCAACCTAGGCAACCTCGATTCAACGCTTGTGTTTGCGCATAAGGACTCGTTCGGAACGATTTCAGGTAAAGCGGCCGACCATACCAGTTTACGCGCAGCGGCAGTCATGCTGACGGGCGTGTTACCTACTCAAGCCGGTTTAGGCTTGACCGGACGACTGGGCTTGACGCGCTGGCGCATGGCGTTTGCAAGCGAACGTGAGTGTACCGACGACGGCGTCACTCCGCGCTGCAAACTATTTGTTGCACAAGGCGCTGCGCGCACTGCTTACGGTACCGGAATTACTTATGGTTTAGGGCTGATGTATGTGTTGACGCCGCAGCTGAGCGCGCGTGCCGATTGGGATCGCTACAACGACGTCGGCGACAACCATACGGGTGGAAAAACCGATATCAACACCTTGGTGCTCGGTATTGACTACAACTTCGGCGAAGTGCCGCTGCGCCGACCGTCATCTTTTACCCTGGATACGCGCCGAATCTATTACGGCGCCGGGCTGAGCATGAATACGCTGGCCAGCACGCGCTGGGGAATCGGGGCCCAGGTGTTGACTGGCTACGACACCGGGCTCGCCGTCGGCCGCATGGCGTTGGATGCCGAGCTGGGTTACCTCAACACGGGCAACATGAAGTTCGACACCCGTATGGACTCGCGCGTTGCCACGCGCGCGGCGGGTGTGTGGTTGAGCGGCGTCGCGCGCGTGCCGGTGAGTCATGGCTGGGAAGCGCTCGGTCGAGTAGGCGGTGACTTCGGAGACGACGCCGGTCTGTTGCTGGGGTTCGGCGCGGCGCTGGAGTTGACGCGTGATGTAAAGCTGCGTGTCGAATACGTGTTGCGCGAGAACATCGACGCGCTACAAGTGAACGTGATTTACCGGCCGTGAAGTTCGCCGCCAGCCGTATGCAGCGGCAACCAAAAGTAAAACTCCGACCCTTGTCCGCAGACGCTACGGGCGTGAATTTCGCCGCCCAGCATTTTGCAGAAATGGCCGCAAAGGGCTAAACCCAGGCCGGTGCCTTCGTGTTTGTGGCCCGCGGATTCAACTTGTACGAAAGGTTGAAAGAGTCGCTGTAAATCCGCAGCCGCGATGCCTTCGCCGGTATCGCGCACGCTGAAATGAATGTGCTCGGCATCGGCACCGGGCGCCACCGTCACGGTAATCGTGCCATCGTGGGTAAATTTGCAGGCATTGCTCAGCAAGTTAAACAACACTTGGCGAATGCGGATCGGGTCCGAGCGCATCACCACACCGGTGACGGCGATATATTTTTCCAACCGATTTCGTCCGCGTCCGAGTAGCGGTTCGATCATGATCAGCGTTTCGTTCACTAATTCACCCGCATCGAACGAGGCCAGATCGAGTGACATCTTGCCGGCCTCGATCTTGGACAAATCGAGCACGTCATTGACCAGCGACAGCAGATGTAGTCCAGCGCCACGAATCTTGTGTAAGTCGGCGCTGACATGGGTGTTGCCTGCGCTCACGGCGTCTTCGTCCAGCAATTCGCTGTAACCGATAATGGCATTCAATGGTGTACGCAGTTCGTGGCTCATATTGGCGAGAAAGGCGGACTTCTCACGATTGGCGGAAGTTGCTTGCAGCATCGCGTGCAACGCATTTTCCTTAGCGCGGCTTTCGAGCTGCAATCGTTGTAAGGCCGTGCCCAGTTCCTGGTTGCGCAGCAGTAGGTTGCGTTGCGCGTTTTGCATTTCAGCCAGTAGCTTGTTCACGCCGCCATTCAGCACGCCGAATTCGTCGGAGCGATTGTTAGTGATGCGTAGTCCGAAATCGCGCTCTAGGGTTACACGGTGCATGAACCGCGTCAGATGTAATACCGGGCCGGTGAAGAAGCGTTGAAAAAACGCGGCCGACGCGACCGAGATTAGTAACAACGCCAGCACGACAACGGCAAGGTAGTTGTAATAATCGCTGATGCTAGCGCTCAGCTTAGCACCGGAAATCGTTAACTCGACCCGGCCGTAGAGCGTGCCTTGATCAGAGATTTCGCGTGCGATGGCGAAGCGTTCCGCCGGGTTCTCATCGTTGGGCGCTAGATTCGCGACAGTGTCGCGTCGAAACTGAAACAGCGCTTCGCCGTCCGAGTTGTGCACAACCAGGCTGTGAATTAGTGGAAATGAGGTCAGCTGTTTGGCCAGATTTGCGGCGCTGTCCGGGTCGCCGATCAGTATGAGTTTGAGAAAGTCGTTCGACATGGCGTCGGCCACCGATTGGGCCTCTAACGTTGCCCACAGGCGTAGCGCGCGCGTGTGTGTGATGGTTTCCATCGACACCGCGACCAGTGCGACCAGCATTGCGGCGATGAACATCGCGAGTAACAACTGGCCGCGAATCTTCAGACGAAACCAGCGGGCGACGGTGGTGAACACAGTGCGTGGCTACTTGCCGACGCTGGTCGATGGTGGCGCGGGCGGCTGTGCTGGCGCCACGATCGGTAAAGCCCGATCATTTGCCCATTCCGTCCACGAGCCGTCGTAGTTGGCGGCATCAATGCCCATGCGACGCAAGTTGAAGTAGGTTCCAGCGGATGCCAGACCGTTATTGCAATAGGTAATCACATGCTTGCTGGGATCGATTTCACGATAGCTTTGCTGTAACTGCGCGATCGACTTTAAATGTTTAACGCCATTCACCACTTCGAAGGTTTCTTTCACCGGAATATTGGCGGCAGACGGTATGTGCCCGTAGCGTTGTGCAGTGGATTTCTCGCCGCGGTAATCGGTATTTTCACGCGCATCGATAATCACGGTGTTGCTTTGATTGATCGCCAGCCGGGTCGTTAATTTGGTGGCCAGCCGGTTGGGCTTCACGGTCGGTACAAAATTGCGCGGTGCTGGGATTACGTTTGTTGTGCTCACCGGCAGTTGCTGTTGCGTCCAACCGGCATAGCCGCCGTCCAGAGCTACGACACGCGCATGGCCATAGACCTCAAATACCCAGAACACGCGCGCGGCACTGAGAAATTCACCTGCGTCATAAACCGCCACCAGAGTTGTTTCGTCGATTCCCGCCTGACTGAAGGCTTTTTTTATTTGCGCCAAGGGTGCAATGAGTGTTTTACCGTTGTCATTCAGGAACACGCGCTCGATCGGCAGGCTTACTGCGCCATCGATATGTCCGGCAGCGTAGTCCGCCGAATTTCGCAGGTCGAGTACGCGCAGTTGTGCATTGCTCCGATTTATATTGAGCCATTCAGAAGTAACTAGAAATTGGGCGTCCAGCGCATCGGCCCAGCACAGCCTGGGAACCAGGAGGCCGAAGCTCAACAAGGCGCCGCTAAGCGTGCGGAAAAAGGGGCCAATCAGTGACATCGTGTTCTCATTCGATTTTGAAATTTCGCGATTACCAAATCTGATATCGGCGAGTACGCACGCTTCTTCAGGCAAACACAGAGATACTGCCGCAGAGCCGCCCGCATTTATGTTTGCCAACGTCCTTGACCTGGGCTAAAGACTGTATAAAATTACAGTACTGTATATTTGGACAGTTATCACCATGTCGCTTACCGACCGTCAAGCTGAAATTCTGGAACTGATACGCCGCCACATGGCGGAAGCGGGGCATCCGCCCACGCGCGCAGAAATTGCCAAGCAGCTGGGGTTTAAATCCGCCAATGCCGCCGAGACACATCTGCGCGCCTTGGCGCGTAAGGGTGCGATTGAGTTGGTGCCGGGGGCGTCGCGCGGCATTCGGCTCACCGACACCGGCTTGCCGTTGGTAGGGCGGGTTGCGGCAGGGCATCCCATCCTGGCGGAAGAAAATATCGAGTCCCGCTACCCGGTCGAAGCGGTGTTGTTTCAGCCTCAGGCCGACTATCTGCTGCGGGTGCAGGGCATGAGCATGCAGGGCGCCGGTATTTTGCACGGCGACTTGCTAGCCGTGCACCGCACTCCCAATGCCGCCAACGGCCAAATTGTAGTCGCACGGTTAGAAAACGAAGTTACCGTCAAACGTTTCCAGCGGCGTGGTCAGCATGTGCAGTTGCTGCCGGAAAACCCCGAGTTTGAACCCATCGAAGTGGACCTGCGCCACGATGCTCTGGTGATCGAAGGCATCAGCGTCGGTCTGATTCGCACGAGTAAACCACGATGAATATTGCCGAGCCGCAACAACAGCGTATACAACCTATGCCGGTTTGGGGCAGGGTGTCTGAGCGTTCCACACCCAGTGCAGGTGTGTCTTCCGGCCATAATGCACTGGATGTTGCGCTGGGTGGCAATGGTTGGCAGCAAGCAGAACTGACAGAAATTTTAATTGCCCGCGCAGGCGTCGGCGAAGTGAGCTTGCTATTACCGGCGGTTGCGCATATTACCCAGCAGAAACGTTGGCTTGCTTTAGTCGCGCCACCGCATCTCCCCTATGCTCCGGCCTTGGTACAAACCGGTGTGGATTTATCGCGCGTGCTGTTGGTGCATCCGTCCGCGCGGCACGATGCGTTGTCGACAGTCGAACGCGCCCTGCGTGCCGGTACGTGCGGCGCGGTGCTGGCGTGGTTGGCACATGCCGACTTCACCGCCTTGCGGCGCTTGCAGTTGGCGGCTGAGGCGGGTAATTCCTGGGCGGTGGTGTTTCGTCCGTTGAGCGTAGCGCAATTGCTTTCCCCTGCCGCGCTGCGGCTCAAGCTCGAGCCACTCAGTGCCAGCGGGCGCACGCTGGCAGTACAAATATTAAAACGTCGCGGTGGGGCGCCTTCAGCACGGTTGGTTTTGGATATGGAGCATGCCTCGGGCCGTGATACATCGGGGGCGGTGGCCTCCTGAGACTTACATCCGCCTTGCCGGGATACAGCGCTGTCCGCGATAGCACGATAAATCCCACTTTGAATGGAAATGGCATTTCTCGTATACCGCATACTGTTTGACTATCGTTTTTAAGATAACCTGCCATCCTTACTTATAACGGTGGTTGAAGAGTGTGTGCGTGCCGCATTACCACAGGCTGCTGAAGTGTGGGTGGTGGACAATGCTTCAACCGACGGTAGTCTTGAGTTGTGCACGCAACATTTTTCCGGCGATGCAAAATTTAAGCTCGTTCGGAATGCGATCAATCTCGGCTTTGCGCGCGCAAACAACCTCGCGCTGATTCAAGCCCGTGGTGATTATCTAGTGCTGCTGAATCCCGATTGCATTATGCCGTCTGATACCTTGATGCGCCTGGTCGAACTAATTCAGCAGCGTCCGGAGGTAGGAATGGCCGGTTGCTTGATTCGTAACACCGACGGCAGCGAGCAAGCCGGTTGCCGGCGTGCGGTGCCCACACCGTGGCGCACGTTGGTGCGGGTACTGCATTTGCACAGATTGTTTCCTCGGCATCACCGTTTTAGTAGTTTTTTGTTGGATCAGGAGCCGCTCCCTAAGGAGCCGGTTGTTGTTGAGGCGATTTCGGGGGCCTTCATGTTGGTGCGGCGTACTGCGCTACAACAGGTAGGGTTGTTGGACGACGGCTATTTCTTGCACTGCGAAGATTTGGACTGGTGTATGCGTTTCGCTCAAGCGGGCTGGAAGATTCTATTCGTGCCGCAGGTCGAAGTAGTACACCACAAGGGCACGTGTTCGGCCGGGCGGCCGCTGGTTGTGTCGTGGCATAAGCACAAGGGCATGGCACGGTTCTACCGTAAATTTTTTCGTAATCAATATCCATTGCCGCTCATGGCGCTGGTGATGGTTTCGATTTGGCTACGGTTTGGAGTGTTGGCAGCTGTGATAACGATCCGCCGCAGCATGCGAGCGAGTTTTTTTCGAGTTGAAAATACTTCCGTCCCGCCTGTACAAACCGGAGAAGTGCGGCAGTTACCGAGGGATCGCTGATGTCATCCAATGTAGTGTGGCACAACGCCACCGTAACACGGGCACGACGCGAAACATTGAATGGTCACCGCGGCGTGGCAATCTGGTTTACCGGACTTTCCGGCGCGGGTAAGTCGACGATCGCACATTCGGTAGAAGAGCGGTTGCATCAAGCCGGGTGCCGTACCATCGTGCTTGATGGGGACAATGTGCGCCATGGTTTATGTTCCGATCTGGGTTTTTCTACGCTGGATCGTACTGAAAATATCCGTCGCATTAGCGAGACGGTAAAACTGTTTGTCGATGCAGGAGTGATCGTGCTAACGGCATTTATATCGCCGCAACGCGCGGACCGCTTGCGTGCGCGTGAGACATTGGGGGTCGCAGACTTTATCGAGGTCTACTGCCGGTGTTCGCTTGCGGAGTGCGAGCGCCGCGATGTGAAAGGTCTTTACAAGCGCGCCCGCGCCGGAGAAATAAAAGATTTCACCGGCATCTCGGCACCTTATGATGAACCGGAGCTTCCCGACGTCACGCTCGACACCCAGGCGTTGTCGGTTGAACAGTGTGTCGAGCACGTCGTGCAAAATTTGGTAATGCGTGGAGTGTTACCCGGCGGCCGCGTTTAGTCCTTTGCTACGGACCGGTGCGGATCGGTAATCCACTCGCTCCATGAACCTGCATATAGTTTTGTACCGTGTAATCCGGCGTGCTCCATTGCGAGTATGTTGTGGCAGGCGGTGACGCCGGAGCCGCACATGTGAATGACATGCTCTGGCACAACGTCGCCAAGCTGATTTCCGTAGCTTGCACGTAACTCTTCGGCTGTCTGAAAATTTCCGCCCAAGTCGAGATTATCATCCCACGGCAGATTGATTGCGCCAGGGATGTGGCCTGCGATTTTATCGAGCGGTTCAACGGCACCGCTGAAACGTTCTTCGGCGCGCGCGTCGAACAACCGATAGTTGCTCGAGCGGCGAATGCGTTCGACGTCATCGGCATTCACAGCAAGACTAGGATTGAGATGGGGCTGAAATGTCGATGTTCGAGGGGAGGATACAGTTGCCGTGATCGGTAACCCTTCGCGTTGCCAGCGTGGAAAGCCACCATTCAATAGTGCCACGTTGTGATGTCCAAGCCAGCGCAACAACCACCACAAACGCGCCGCCATCGCGCCGAAGCTTGAGTCGTACACCACCACTTGTTTGTTTGCATCGACGCCCCACGCGCCGAGCTTACTTGCAAAAAGTGCGGTATGTGGAAGCGGATGACGACCGGTAGCAAGGGTGGCTGGTGCCGACAAATCCTCATTCAAATGCGCGTAACATGCACCGGGAATGTGGTTTTCACGGTATGCGCGCCGGCCTGCTTCGGGATCAGTTAGCGTAAAGCGGCAGTCGATGATGACCCACTGCGGGTCGTCGAGATGTTCCGCGAGCTGGTTCGGATCAATGAGGGTTGTGAAAGTCATGGCGTCATATAAGTTTCACCCGATCCGCTGCGCATCCACCCTCCGCTGCACACGGATGTGCGAGTGCAGCGAAGCGCATGCGACCGCCATTGGATGGCGGAAAGCAGTAGAGCAACGCAGGAGCAGTTGCCGGGATGCGCGATGCCGCCTCGAAAATGAGGCGGGGACGAAAACAAAATTAATAGCCGCCTTTGCGCCGGCTTTCCGGCAAGCCCGCGATGCGGCCGCCTTGTTTGGACGGGTCGCGCGGGAACAGTTTGTATAGGTAGCTATTATCGACTTTTTTGCCGGGCCATTTGTCTTGCATGGCCTTGATGATGTTGCGTGTGTTCGGTTGGCTACCGGCGTTGTTGACGTATTCATCGCGCAGGAAATTCACCATATCCCAATGTTCGGGCGTCATGGCGATGCCTTCTTGTTCGGCGATAACCTTGGCGACCTCTTCGTTCCAATCATCCAGGTTGACCATGTATCCATTCTTGTCGGTCTCGACTGTTTTACCATTCACTACGACTGTCATGTTGTCCTCCTGTTTGTGTTGCTGGTTGGTTCACTTCAATTCTTGAATATCTTTGTGCGGAATAAACACGCCGCAGCCGAGCTGGCGGTGCGATCCTAAGCCACGTTGTTGCAGTGTCAAGGATTCATCCACGCTGAGGTTGGCGAGCATCAGGCTGCGGGTGCGTAACTCGCCATCCAGAATGCGAATGCTTTTTTCCATGCCGCACAGCATTTTTTTGGGCTGCACGTTCAGTGCTTTTAGTTGTGTAAGAACATCGCGTAAAAACTGTTGTTCGTCACCTTCTGCAGGTGCGATGTAACGGGAAAAA
>JACQEQ010000246.1 GCA_016200445.1 Gammaproteobacteria bacterium
CGACGTGTCCGGCGTGCGCCTCAATATTCAAACGGCAGGTGCGGTGCGTGGCGCGTTCAACGAGCTGATCGAAACCGTCAAGACCCAGCGCCCGGAGGCGCGCATCAGCGGCGTCACGCTCGAGCGCATGGCCGGCCCCGCCCACGGCCGCGAAACCATGATCGGCGTGCTGCGCGATCCGGTGTTCGGTCCCGCCATCAGTTTCGGCGCGGGCGGCACCGCAGTGGAAGTACTGCACGACAACTTTGTATCGCTGCCACCGCTCAATCAATTTATCGCCGCGCAGATGATCGAACGCACTCGCATCAACCGCTTGCTGGGCGCCTTCCGCGCGCTGCCCCCGGTCAATCGCGAGGCGTTGGAAAATGTGCTGCTGCGCGTTTCGGAACTGGTATGCGAGTTGCCGCAGGTCGTCGAAATGGACATCAATCCGTTACTGGTCGACGAACACGGCGCGCTCGCGGTCGATGCGCGCATCGTGGTCGCGCGTCCGCCGCACAGTGCACGGCCGTATGCGCACATGGCGATCCATCCCTACCCGAGTCATCTGGCGAACCGGCAACAACTTGCCGACGGCACGGATTTGCTGATCCGGCCGATCCGTCCCGAAGACAGCGGCATTGAACAGGAATTCGTGCGCACGCTGTCGCCGCAGTCCAAATACTTCCGCTTCATGCGCGCGCTGCACGAGCTGACGCCGGAAATGCTGGTGCGTTTCACGCAGATCGATTACGACCAGGAAATGGCGTTGATCGCCGTGGTGACGAAACAAGATCAAGACCTGGAAGTGGGCGTGGCGCGCTACGCCACGCAACCCGACGGCAAGTCGTGCGAGTTCGCCATCGTGGTCGCCGACGAATGGCGCCATCGCGGTATCGGCTTTCAGCTCATGAGCCAACTGATGGCGATTGCACGCTCGCGCGATCTGGTCATCATGGAAAGCGAAGTGCTGGCGGAAAACAGCGGCATGCTGGCACTCGCTAAAAAATTGGGATTCAGCAGTAAAACCAGCGCCGATGCACCCAACATTCGCTGCGTTGCACGCCGCCTCTGACCGTGCCGCCAACCTGCGCTAAAATAAATACCTATAAGCGCGACAATTCAAAACTCGCGCAAAAAATAGGCAGGAGAGAGACATGCATGTCACCCTCGTTCACGTTTACGTTAAACCCGAACACATCGAGGATTTTATCCGCGCGACACAGCAGAATCACGAAGGCGCGATCCATGAACCGGGGAATGTTCGCTTCGATGTTCTGCAAAGCCCGGACGATGCTACGCGCTTCGTGCTTTACGAGGCGTATCTCACGCCCGGCGCCGCTGCGGCGCACAAGCAAATGCCGCACTATTTGCAGTGGCGCGAGCGTGTTGCGCCCTGGATGGCGAAACCGCGCGAAGGCGTTAATTATCACGGCCTGTTGCCAGTATTGAATCCAGAATGAACCCGCTTTCGAATTTCTCCATCGCACGGCTGCCGCGCATCGAGTTCGGCGCGGGTGTATTTGTCAAGACTGCCGCATGCGCATCTCAATTCGGGCAGCGCGCATTGCTGGTGACCGGCAGCCGCTCGTTACACGCGACGCCGCATTGGGGAGCACTGCAAAGCGCCCTCACGAAAAACAAAATGTCATGGATTGCTACCCAAGTGCACGGAGAACCTGCGCCGCTCGCCATCGACGCGCTCACCGCCCAATTGCGCGACGAGCGCGTCGACGTGGTGATCGGCGTGGGCGGCGGCAGCGTGCTCGACGCCGCCAAAGCCGTGGCCGGGCTACTGCGCGCCGGCCGTTCCGTGATGGATTATCTGGAGGGCGTTGGCCCGGAGTTGCCGTACGCCGGTCCGAGCGTACCGTTCATTGCGGTGCCGACCACGGCCGGGACCGGATCGGAAGCGACTAAAAACGCCGTGCTCAGCGTGCAAGGCGAAGCGGGATTTAAAAAATCGTTCCGGCACGAATTGCTGGTGGCCCAATACGCCATCGTCGATCCAGATTTGCTCGCCACCTGCCCGCCCGCGCTGATCGCCGCGAACGGTATGGATGCGTTGACGCAATTGGTCGAATCCTACGTTTCAACCAACAGTAATCCGCTCACCGACGCACTGGCCTGGGACGGAATCGTCGCGGCCTGCGCCGGACTGCTACCTTGGTATGAACACGGCGCACGCGCCGCACAAGGGCGAGTAGAGATGGCCTACGCGGCGCTGCTTTCGGGCATCACCTTGGCGCAAACCGGTTTGGGTTCGGTGCATGGACTGGCATCGCCGCTGGGTGCATTTTTTCCGATTCCGCACGGCGTGGTGTGCGGCAGCTTGTTTGCGGCCGCCACGCAGATGAACATTCATGCGCTGCGTGCGCGTGATCCTCACCATAACGCGTTGGCAAAATACGCGCGCATCGGTCGCTTGTTCACGGGTGAAACACGGGCCGACGACGCGGCCGCATGTGCCGCATTGGTACGCCGATTGGAAGCATGGACGCAGCAGCTCGCTTTGCCACGGCTTTCAAACTACGGCATGACGCGCAACGATACGGCACGCGTGATCGCCAACTGCCGTGGTTCGAGCATGAAAACCAATCCGATAGTGCTCCGGTTGTAAACATCTGCGCCCTGTCGTAAATATTCCGCGCCTGACCGGGCGTGCGTAGCAATTCGGCTTGTACAGCTTTCAGGTATGCCAGCACGCGACCCGATGCCCTTCGGACACGGCGGCAAGTTCCGGCATTTGTTGCGCGCAGCGTTCTGTGGACTGCGCGCAACGGCCGTAAAAACGGCATTCGTCCGGCGAAGGGTCGATGGGGCTACGCGGTTCGCCGCTTGGCACCGCGCGCTGTGGACCGCCGCCGCCTAAACGCGGAATGGCGGCGATGAGTTCGGCGGTATACGGGTGGCGCGGCGTGCGAAATAAATCTTCAGCGGGCCCGAGCTCGACAACCTTGCCCAGATACATCACCAGCACACGGTCGCACAGCAAACGCACCACGTTCAAGTCATGCGACACGAACAAATAACTCATGCCCAGGCGCGTGCGTAAATCGGCGAGCAGTTTCAGAATGATGGCCTGCACCGACACATCCAGCGCGGCAGTCGGTTCATCCAGGATCAGCAAGCGCGGATTGGAGGCTAATGCGCGTGCGATGTTGACGCGCGCTTTTTGGCCACCCGAGAGTTGATGCGGATAGCGCGCGAGTAATTCCTGGGGCAATCCTACCTGCTCGGCCAGCTCGCCAATGCGTGTGTTTAGCGCGTGCGAATCACGCAGGCCGAGCAGAAGTTTGAGCGGCTCAGCGATGGTGTCGCGCGCCGTGAAACGCGGATTCAAACTGGTGACCGAATCCTGAAACACCATTTGGATTGCGCGCCGTGCAGGCACCCGCATGAATTTATGCGCGTGAATGTTGCCGATGTCTTGACCGTCGAACCAGATGCGTCCTTCGGTCGGGTCGATCAAGCGCGCGGCCAGGCGTGACAGCGTCGATTTGCCGCAACCCGATTCACCCACCAGCCCGACGCTCTCGCCTTGCGCGATGGAAATGCTGACATCGTCCACCGCGTGCAGCCACTGTGGCTTGGCACGCGTGCGGCCGGTTGCCGCGACCGGAAAATATTTCTCTAGCGAATCGATGCGTAATAGTTCAGTCATAGTGGAGTGTGGCAGGCGACGCTGTGGTGTTGGTTGAAGACCGCAAGCGGCAACGGCTGGTCGCAGGCCGAGGTGTATTGTTCACAACGCGCGCTGAAACGGCACAGCGGCAGGCTGGCAGCGCGTAGATCAGGTAACGAGCCAGGTATTGACGCCAGCGTGCGCACGTCGGTGCAATCGTGCGGCGTCGCGCCGATCAAGCGCGCGGTATAGGGATGGCGCGGTGTTGCAAACAATGCGCGAGTCGGCGCGGTTTCCACCACGTGGCCGGCGTGCATCACCACGATGCGGTCGCAAGATTCCGATGCGAGCGCCAGATCGTGCGTGATTAGAATTGCCGACATGTGATTGCGGCGCACCAGATCGCGGATCAAGTCCATCACCACCGCTTGGGTTGTCACGTCCAGGCCCGTGGTGGGTTCGTCGGCGATTAGCAGCGCCGGTTCGGCGGCGATGGCCAGTGCAATCATCACGCGCTGGCATTGACCGCCCGACAGCTCGAACGGATAAGCATGATACCGGCGCAACGCATCGGGAATACGCACTTGTTCCAGGCATTCGATTGCGCGCTTTTTGATGTCATGCCGTGGCGCGTGCGTGTGCTGCATCAGCACGTCTTCGAGTTGCTGGCCAATTTTGCGAATCGGATTGAGCGCCGCGCGCGGGTTCTGAAAAATCATCGCGATCTTGCGCCCGCGGATTGCGCGCATCTCGGCTTCGCGGGCCGCCAAAAGATCCAAGCCGTTGAATACCGCGCGCCCGGCGCTCACCCGTCCGGCGGAATCAAGAATGCGCAGCAACGCATGCGACAGGACCGATTTTCCGGAACCGCTTTCGCCGACGATGCCGACGATCTCGCCGGTGCCGACATGGAAGCTGACATTTTCCAGCGCCCGCACCAGGCCGCCGCGCGTGCGGAATTCGAGCGCGAGATTATCGACACTTAGCAAAGGAACCGCTTCCGTCATGTGCGCCTCCGTGGGTCAATCAGATCACGTAATCCATCGCCCAGCAGATTGAAACAAAACACCGCAAGCATCAGCGCGGCACCGGGAAATAGTGCGATCCACCACTCGCCGGTAATGATGTACGACGCGCCCTCGGCGACCATGATGCCCCACTCCGGCGTCGGCGGGCGCACGCCCAAACCGATAAATGACAAGCCTGCGGCATTCAAAATCGCCCAGCCCATGTTCAGCGAAATCTGCACCATCATCGGCGGCAAAATATTCGGATAGATATGCAACGCCAGGATGCGCGCATTGCCGCCGCCCGCCAGCCGCGCCGCCTCGATAAATTCAGCGTTGCGCAGCACGCTGGCCTCGGTGCGCGCCACGCGGATGTAAAACGGCAGGTTGATCACGGCGGTGGCAAGCACGATATTGGCGACGCTGTTGCCCAGCGCGGCGACGATGCCCATCGCGAGCACGAACAATGGAAACGCCATGATGGTATCCGCCGTGCGGCCCACCGCCCGTTCGAATCCGCCGCCAAAGAATCCCGCGCCGCATCCCAATACACTGCCGATGATGAACGACAATGCGACAGCGGATAGCGCAATCGCAAAATCCAGACGCGTGGCCGTCATCACGCGGCTTAATATGTCGCGACCCAGCTGATCGGTGCCGAACCAATGCGCGAGCGACGGCGCTTGCAACGCCACCGCGGTGTCGCTGGCCAGCGGATCGTAAGGCGCCAGGACCTGACCAAACGCCGCAAGCAATACCAGAAAGAAAAACAAGCCGAACGCAAACAACGTGAGCGGATTTTCCTGCAACACGTAACGCGCGTGTTTAAACATCGCGTTCATTGCGCGGCCATCCGTGGGTCGATGATCGAATACAGCACGTCAATGACCAGATTCAGCAGCACGTACAGAATCGCCATGGTCAATACGAAGCCTTGCACCGGGGCATAGTCGGAGGCGACCAGCGCTTCAATCGCATACGCGCCGATACCGGGCCAGGAGAAGACTTTTTCCACCAGCACATTGGCACCCAGCATGAATGAAAACACCATGCCCAGCGTGGTCACCACCGGCAACAAGGCATTGCGCAACGCGTAGCGATACACCACGGTGTAGCGCGACAAACCCATTGCGCGCGTGGTGCGCGTGTAGTCGCTGGACAAGGCGGTCAACATCGCGGCACGCGTCATGCGCGCGAGCGGCGCCATGACGAAAATCGCCATGGTGATGGCCGGGAGCAACAGTTGTTTCAAACTCGCCGTCAGCAAGCCCAGATCGCGCGCGAGCAGGCTGTCGATAATAAAAAACCCGGTGACCGTCGCCGGGGCGGACGCATACGGATCCAGCCGTCCCATCGGCGACGGCGCCCAGCCGAGTTTGAAATAGAAAATGTAAATCAGCAGCAAGCCGGTGAAAAATACCGGCAGCGACACCCCGGCCGTGGTGATCAAGCGTGACACATGATCGATCCACGAATCGCGGCGCGTGGCCGCCAGTACGCCTAACGGAATGGCAACCACAGCGGCTAGCAACAACCCAAACAGCGTGAGTTCCAACGACGCAGGCAGCCGGTTAACGAGTTCAGTCGACACCGGCTGCCCGGTGGTCAACGACTGACCCAGATCGCCGTGCGCCAATTCGCTGAGATAACGCAGAAACTGTTGCGCCAGATTTTTATCCAGGCCGAGCTGTTTGCGCACCTCTTCCACCGCTTCAGGCGTGGCCGCCGCGCCCGCGAAAAATGCCGCCGGATCGCCGGGCAACGCCCGCGTGAGAATAAATGTCACGACCACGACCCCGGCGAGACTCGGCAAGGCGCCCAGCAAGCGGCGAAAAATTGTGCCCCACACGGGCTTGCGTGCCATCTCCGGCGCCTTATTTCTTTTCCAGCTGGCGGTAGTCCGGCTGCAAATGAAACCAGTAGGTGTAACCGGAAATGTTTTTCTGCATCGCGACATCCAGGTACGGTTGCGCGATCGGCACACGCGGCACATCTTGCGCGGCCAGCGCGATAAATCCTTTCACATCCGCTGCGTATTTTTTCGCGTCGGTGTCCAGGCGGGCCGCGTCGATGAATTTGTCCAATGCCGGGTTCTGGTAGCTCATGGTGTTAAACACCGCGTTTTGGCCGTGATAGGTCCAATAGAAAAAGTATTCGGGATAATTCAGCCAGCCGCTGAAGCGGTTGATGATCAGCGGCATGTCTTTCTTCAGTAGCGCGGAGCGCCAATTGGCGCCGGGAATTTTGTTGATCGTGGTCTTGATGCCGATCTGCGCCAGCGCTTCTTGCAACAGAATCGCCGTGGGTTCGGAAATCGTCGCCTGCCCCAGATCAAACGACAGCGTGGTTTCGAAACCATTTTCCATCCCGGCTTCTTTCATCAAGGCCTTGGCCTTGGCGACATCGGTGCGATACGCGAACGGCTGCGGCCACACGGCGCTGGCGGGTTCGTTCGACGTTGCACCATAGAGTTTTACCGCGCGCCCGTAAAATGCCGAGTCCATGATCTTGTCGTAGGGAATCGCATAGGCCACGGCTTGGCGGACTTTGGGATTATTGAACGGCGGATTGACCACGTTCATGCCGACGTACCAGGTCGCGTTCTCCACCGGCTGGCTGACGATATTCACCTTGCTGCCCGCCTTCGCCAACTCCTGCGCGTCCTTGGGCGGAACGTCGTAGCTCATATCCGCGTCGCCGCGTTCCAGCAACGCGCGCCGGTTGCCGGCGGAAGGCACGTCGCGCACGATGATGCGTTTCATCTTCGGCAGCGGCCCGCTCTTCCAACCGTCGTAACGCTCGAAGACGATTTCCTGACCGGGTTTCCAGGACGTGACTTTATACGCGCCGCCGCCCGCGCAATTGTTTTTCAGCCAGTTCGCCGCCCACGGATCGTCGGGGGTGGCGTTCTTCTTGGCGAGCTCCGAGTTATAAATCGACGGCACCGGCACGGCGAGATCGGGCATCGTCATCTTGTCTTTGCGCGGAAAATCAATGCGCACCGTGTGTTCGTCCAGCACCACGAATTGCTCGGGCTTTTCCAGCGAACCGGCTTTCATTTGGAAGGCCGGAAAGCCACCCATCGCCAGCGCGCGATCCAGCGACCACTTCACGTCCTTGGCCGTGACCGGCGCGCCATCGTGAAAGCGCGCGTCCTTACGCAGTTTGAAGGTTGCCGACAGTCCGTCCGGCGCGACTTGCCAGCTCTCGGCCAGCTCCGGCTCCAGCTTATTGTAGTCGTAACTGGCGCTACCGCCGGGCAGTGTGAGTTTGCCGTAGGTCATCAACCGGTCGTAACAATTCCACGCCACGCCATACGCGGGGCGGTTGGCGCCGACACCGTGAATGTCCAGCGAATTAGGCCCGAGTTCGTTGACGATGAGCAGGGTTTCCTGGCGCGCGTCGGCCGGCGCGGCGGCAGGATAAAAGAACGCGCTTAATGTCGATGCAATCAGTGCGGCGGCGATACTGTTTATTCTCATTCATGCTCTCCCTTTTCTCGTTGTTGAATTCGTTGTTGCGTAGAACACTGCAGCGGTACTCAACTCAGCCGTCGTTGTTCTTGTATACATGGTGACATACAAGCAGCTCTCAGCAAGCGATATACCAGTTGGCACAGCGCTTTCTAGAGGCACTGAATCATTGAGTTTTTTCGCCGCATACACGCGCGACACCACACCTACACTGCACCCGATTCGTGCGTTACTTGCCGGGTTGTCGCAAAATGAGGCGGCGCGGTGTGCACAATCCAACCAATTTTCCGGCGGACCATTCCATGAACCATGACGATCCCGATGCAGACCACGGCGCGCGGTTGCGCCACACGCTGAACCTTGAAACCGGCAAACTCAGCTGGCGCGAATTGCAACGCCATTTTGCACGCGGCGCGGTGATCGTGGTGGCACGCGAACTGGATTTAATCGACGTGGCCGTTGCCTTCGCACAAGACGACCAAGCACAAACTAAAGCGTGGATCGCAGGCGCTCAAGTCGTGCAGGCCAGCGATGCCGACGCGCGGCGCTGGCAACAGCACAACAGTATTTTCTGGAGCTTGGTAGTCGCGCCCTGGGTGTTGGTGCAGGAGCTGGATGCCGAGGCGAGTGCCGGTGCTTGATGTTATTCGGACGCCACACAGTTTTATAGCAGGAAAGGTGGGTCTGTCTTGACAATAAAAGCGGTCATCGGTTTAGGTTCTCAAGAACCCTCGCCGATCATTGCGCTTCTGCGTTCCCCTGATCTACCGCTACTCGGCATTCATTTATGGCGCTTGCTGAATCAGCTCGTTGGCAATTGGCTTCTGATATGTTCTGTTCGATTTGCTCTTTTACCCTAACTTCGTCAGATGGTAGTACAGTCAACAAATGCTCCCAGTGTTTTATTGCTTCCCGGTAATTGTGTTTTTCATATTCGCTCGCTCCAAGCATCAACAGTGTCTTAACATGTGATGGATCAATCGCCAATGCTTGCTTCAAGAGCACTTCTGGTTGACCGGCGAGTACGCGAGAATTCTCCATAGCAATGCTATCTGCAAGATAGGCAAGATAGTCGGGGTTAGTGTAATTAGTCAAAACGTTTGCGTTCTTGAAAGACTCACTGGCTGCCTTGTAACATTCACCCGCATAGTAAGCTCCGCCTAATTTTACCCAATTTTCAGCAACATTCGGCTGGTTCGATATGCTTTCCCGAAATCGATATATGGCGTATGTGAAAACTGGCTTTCCATTTACATCACAGACTATGCGATCTAAATTTTCTGACTCAATATGTTTTGCTTTTTGGGTACCAGTTGCCCCACAAGAATACAAAGAGATAGTTATTAAGAGCAAAGTTGGTTTAAACAATGATCTTAGAAACATAGATTAGTGGATCCCAAAAGAAGCAGGTGAGAACGCCAAATCACATCAACTCCTGTCGTAGGATATTACACGATCACCTCTGCACGAGAATTCCCATGCACCCACGATTTACGCATAAAAAAATGTCACGCAGTGGCTCGTCCTGCCAGTATGGGCAAATACATGCCAGGCACTATGCACCCCTACAAGCAGCGCTGCTCGTTAAAGTAACCTACACAAAAAAGCCCGGCGACTATGCCGTAGAAAAGGCGGTCACCGGGCGCCACATGCGATCGATTAATTACCGGGTACCAGCATCGGTTCAAATGAAAACACGTTGCTGTTGGCCGGGTCGACCGTGACTTTCACCCAGTGGACATTGGGACTGCCAAAGGTTTCCACGCGCGTGAAATTCTTGACCAGGTGTGCCTGATCGACGAGCGGTTTGTCGACTTTAAAAAAATGCGTGTCGCCGTGAACCAGCACCACTTGGCCGGTAAATGCATTGGATTCATCGAGCAGTGCCTGCAGAAAATCGTTGTAGCCGTTGAACGCAGGATCGGTGCGCTCGTTGACGGTTTCAGTTTCCGGCAGGTCGAACCATGGATCGCCTTGGGTCACAACCATCAACCCGCTTGCGCCGCTGCTGCGCGCGAGATCGAACGACTGATGTAACCAGGCGAGGTTGTGCGCATTGCGGTCAGCGTACTCGATGTTGTCCGCATCGCAATCGGCCTGGGTGCGGACACTCTTCGAACTCAGGCAGGCGTCGATATTGACTTTATTGTTGTTGCTGCCCGGCACATTGAGGCCGGCGAACACGATGCCCTTGTAAGTCCAGCGCGTGTTTTCGCTGTAGGCACTGCTTAAGGCGCCTTGGTGTTCCAGTGTCATCGTTTGCTGGCCGAAACTTGATGCAGAGTTGAACAGATTCAGGCGGATGAAGTTCAGTCGCTCAAGCGCGTTGTAACCGCCGTTATTTTTACGGTGGCAATCGGTCCACTCGTTGTCGCCGGGCACATAGATCAGCGGCGCACGCAGCTGGTTGAACATGGCAATCGCATTGCTGCCGATGGTGGCATCGTCGCACACCGAGCTGCCATCCTTGGTGTCGCCGTCGTACACGCTAAAGGCCAATGCCGGTACAGCGTTGATGTTGTCGATTAATGCGGGAATCTTCGGCCCGTCGCCACTCTTGGCGTACGGCATATCACCCCATAATCCAAACTCGAAATGACCGTTCCCCGCAGCATGCGTGATACCTGCGGTTAGCAACATACCGGCAGCGAGCAACGTGGAAAATGCAGACAAAACACTTTTCTTCTTCATATGTCTCCTTGCGACTTAGTTGGGTTTTACTGTGGAACGGCAATCGGGATCGCTTGCAATTAATTTAGTGCAACCTGACCCGGTGTTACCCGTTGACAACAAACCAAGCGGTACGTCCAAACACCGGGGCTGACGTTATCTCTTCATAAGAGCCAGGTAAATACATTTTTACCGATGGGCCGCGCCCTGTCCGCAGGGACAAATTGGTGATTTCCTCTCTCTTAAAGTAAATGCACACTCCGTCGAAACAGGTAGGAATCCATTCCAAGGAATGACGAGCCATGCAATGGTCATTGTTCGTTCGATCAATAAATTTTCTAAAAATCGCGCTGTCATTGCTGTTTGCGTTGGCCATGTGCCGCACTGCCATTGCAGATATCAATATGACGTTCGGCGTTTATGCGTCGGATAAGCCGACGCAAATGATTCAAAGTTTTCGTCCGTTGCTCAATGATCTGGAGGTATTGCTGGCAAAGCGCTTAGGGGAGCGGGTGTTGATAAAAATACATATTTCAAAAACTTACGAGGATGGTATCGACGAGCTCGTAAACGGCAAGGTTGATTTTGCACGCTTCGGTCCGGCTTCATATGTGTCCGCTAAACAGAAAAACGACCGCATTCGCTTGATTGCAATCGAGAGCCACAAAGGCAAGAAAGAATTCAACGGGGTGATCTGCGTTAAGTCCGGCAGTCCTATAAAGTCCGTCAAGGACCTGGCCGGTAACACCTTCGCCTTTGGCGACAAAACCTCGACCATCGGGCGTTATCTTGCGCAAAAATATCTTGCTGACAATGGCATCACCGCCAAGAATCTCAAGTCCTACGATTACCTCGACCGGCACGACAAAGTCGCGACCGCCGTTGCAGCGGGTGATTTTGACGCTGGCGCAATCAAAGAAGGAACGTATAAAAAACTAAAGGAAAAAGGGCTGCCGCTTGAAGTCATCGCCACGTTCACCAACGTTACCAAGCCCTGGATTTCCCGTGCAGAACTACCTGAGCCGCTGTATCTGGCGCTGCAACAGGCCTTGCTCGAACTCAAACCGAAGGAAGATCTGGATGAGTTGTCCAAAGACGGTTTTCTGCCGGCCACGGACATCGATTTCGCCGCAGTTAAAGACGCCATGCTGCATAGTGAAAAATTTTTTAAATGAAACGCGTTCTGCCCTTTATTCAAAAACTCAGCGTCTGGCAGCAACTGCTGATTTGCCTGGCGGCGGTGTCGCTGTTTTTTTCTGTGTTGTTCGGCTACACGCTGCGCCAATTCGAACGGGAATTTCTGCTAAGCAATATCAAAAAAACCAACCAGCAGACCGTCGCTTTGATTACGGCGACGTCGGCCGACACCATTATTACCGAGGATCGTCCGCTGCTGGAGAGTGTCATCATCGACATTTCCAAATCGGACCCGGCGATTATCGCAATACGCATTGCCAACGAGAGCGGTCGACCCCTGGCACAGTGGCGCAGCGCCACCGTTAACGGCACAACGCCCATCACGATTTCAGAAAACATCGTGGTCGGGAATGAAGTGTTCGGCAGCGTCGTGCTTGATTGGGACGTGCAATCGATCGAGCTGCAGGCGCAAGCTCATTCCGTCAGCATCTCGTATTTATATGCGCTAAGCCTGCTGGTGTTTTCAGTGACGATGCTGGGCGTGTTATCGATGGTGGTCGTGCGTCCGCTAGTCAAGATCCGTTCCCATATCGGCCGTATCGGCTCCGGCAACTTGGCGGAGACCGTCGATCTTGCAACCAACCGGGAAGTGAAAGCGCTGAGCGAATCGTTGAATATGTTGTCGTCGATGCTAAAAAAACAGCAGGATGACGAGAAACTGCATCGTCAGCTCCTGGTCCGCGAGCATGAGCTGCAACTCCTGGCGGAATACCGCGCCAAAGAAGATGCGCTTGGCGCACTGGATAAAGCCGAATCGGCGAATCGGGTGAAATCGGCTTTTCTTACCAGCATGAGCCATGAATTGCGCACGCCGCTCAACGCCATCATCGGCTACAGCGAGATTCTCGAAGAAGACGCCCTGGCGGTCGGCAACGAGAGTGCACGCGCAGATCTGCAGAAAATTCTCGGCGCCGGCCGCCACTTGCTTGCGCTGATCAACGATGTGCTCGACTTGTCAAAAATCGAAGCCGGAAAAATGCAATTGGAGTTGACCACCTTTGACCTCGGTGCCTTGATAGACGAATCGCTGGTCATGATCGAGCCCTTGCTTACGCGCGGTGAAAACCGGTTGCAGAAAGACCTTTCGGTTGACGGATTGATGATGTATTCGGATCCCATGCGTATTCGCCAAGTACTTTTCAATTTGTTGAGCAACGCAAGCAAATTCACGCAAAACGGAACCATCACGATCTCGGCAAAACGTGGCGCTGCCATGCATAGCGATCGCGTCATGTTCAGCGTACGCGACAC
Source organism: Gammaproteobacteria bacterium (assembly GCA_016200445.1). Classification (GTDB taxonomy): domain Bacteria; phylum Pseudomonadota; class Gammaproteobacteria; order SG8-11; family SG8-11; genus UBA6921. Next base: position 13,203 of record JACQEQ010000246.1, read on the forward strand.
CGGCCCGGGAATGGCGTCCGAAGATTTAGCAAGATTGTTTCAACCGTTCGTGCAAGCCGAGTCGGTCGGCCATCGCCAGGAAGGCGCGGGATTGGGGCTTGCGCTATGCCACCATTTTTGCGAACTGATGGGCGGTGAAATCCACGCGACCAGCGTGCCGGGAGAAGGCGCCGAATTATCGTTCTGGTTGCCGGTAACAGTGCTTGTCAATACCGGCAACCGGCGCGCAACTCTTCGCCTACAGCAATGAATCACACACCCAGAAGTCGTGCTGGAAGCTCAGACTGGCAGTGTTGATGGTTGCATCAGTACCGGTGCTTGACGTTATTTCGGACGCCACACATTTTAAATGTGTTAGGCGTGCGCGTGTTTATCTTGTTCAACGGACAGACGCATTCCAACCGCCTTCAATACCGCGAGTAAAGTTCGCAGCGTCGGGTTCCCTTTGGGTGACAACGCACGATACAACGCCTCGCGCGTAATGCCGGCTTCGACAGCAACTGCTGCAAGTCCACCATAGGCTTCGGCGATGGTGCGCAGGGCCAGCAGTCCGGCAGCGCGATTCTCCGGGTCGTCCAGTTCTTCCATCGCGGCTTTCAGATAAGCCGCCGCCAACTTGCGATCAGCTCGCAGCTCTTCCACCTCGCGTTCGTGATGCGCAACCGCACCTTTGAGTTTCTTTTTCATGCGTTTCTCCGCTTGAATTCAGCCCAATATCGTTTGGCCATTTGAATGTCGCTGTCCTGTGTCCGCTTATCGCCGCCGCACAAAAGAATCACGATATCCCGACCGTGCATCGCATAGTAGACGCGATACCCCGCACCGACATCGACGCGCAGCTCCGCAACGCCATCGCCTACCGATTTGCAGTCACCAAAGTTACCGGCTTCTATACGGCGCAACCGCATACGTATTGCGGCTGACGCGGTCCTGTCGCGTAACCGTTCCAGCCAAACAGTGACCGGTTCACGCCCGTTTTCTATTTGGTATCGGTAGATTGTCGTCACCAATGCATTGTAACTTTAAAGTTACACTTGGGCAATGGAAAATAGACGAGGGGGTACCGAAATTTGGTCCAGTCTGGGGCGTTCGAGGGAAATGCGAATCGAACTCACGCACAAACCTAAGGCTGCGAACCCTTTTGAGCAATAACACAAGCCTAGGCTGGCTAAGGGGTGACCCCGTTTCCTAAAGCTCGCTCTAAAATAGCTCTATCAAAAAGGGTCTTTGTACGCGCCATTCGCGAAATCGCAGGACATGCTATTTGGTGGATAGACCTGTTCGATCTTGATCCAATGCTCTCCAATTTTGGTTTGAATTTTTACGATTGGCGATTTGACTTCAACTACGAGCCCGCAGTGTGTTTCATCGCCGACTTTCAGTGTTTTTCTTAAGGTTCTCGCACTATTGATCCTATCTACATTAGCTTTTGCTTTTTCATCTCCCTTGTCTGCCCCTTTGCGATACCAGATCAATGCCTGCTCGTAATCCTGCGCGACACCGCGACCGAACTCGTACATTATCCCCAAAGAAGACTGTGCGCCTTCATGCCCATGTGATGCACTCTTCCTGAACAATTCAAGCGACTTCTCGTCGTCTCGCTCGACACCTCGACCAAACATATAAGCTATACCAAGCCTCGCTTGCGCCTCCGTAACCCCTCGCTCTGCCGCTTTGCTATACCACTTCACAGCCTCCCGTTGGTCCTCTTTCACAATATCTCCAAATTCGTACAGCATCGCCAACATCAATTCTGCAGCTGGATTCTCGTGAATTGCAGCTTTGCCATACCATTTCACAGCTTCCGCTCCATCCTTGTTAGCATTGCTCTTAAGTCCCATTTGAAATTCTGCATCTACATTCCCCTGCTCAGCAGACTTACGAATCAAAGCGTCCGCTTTCTCTTTATCAAGCTTCACGCCTTCTCCATTTGCGTACATTTGCCCCAGTCTGAATTGCGCACTCGCGTGACCGTGCCCGTTTTCAGCCGCATTGCGATACCAGATAGCCGCCACAGATTGATCTCAGTCTATTCCAGTGCAAGGATGAGCCTGAACGGTGGGGTATAAGAATCTGGTTCAGGCGACCTGTTGTTCATGGATTGTTTGAAAGAGTAATTGTTTCGCCTGCTGGAGTGCAGCGGCAGCGTCATTGTCACTCAAATGA
>JACQEQ010000039.1 GCA_016200445.1 Gammaproteobacteria bacterium
AGCTTCTATAGTTTCCATGAGAGTAAGGTTCCTGAGCATGTCAAATTCACGTCTACTGATTTTTGTAGCGTTGTTCATTGCAGTGTTCTTCGGCTGCGAAGCGCTCTATATGCAAAGCCGTGGCACTGGTTTTGAACGGGTGTTCATCGACATTCTCACCGTCAAGCCCAGTGCTGCGCTGATCAACTGGTTCTCGCCGAACGAAGGCGTGAGCGCGCAGGGGCCGCGCCTGATGTCGCCATTTGCGCGCCTGTCGGTATTGAACGGCTGTGAAGGCACCGAAGCGATGTTTCTGCTGATTGCGGCGATCACTGCGTTCGCCGCCCCGTGGCGGCATAAATTGATCGGCGCTCTGCTAGGAATCGGGCTGGTGTATGCGTTCAACCAGATTCGCATCGTCGTGCTGTACTACAGCTTCCGCACCGACAAAGCCGTGTTCGAGTTGATCCACGGCACGGTCGGACCGACCGTCATCGTGCTGGTCGCCTGCGCATTCTTTTTCTGGTGGCTGAAACAAATCCCCGCACCCACGCTCGCCTCCGCACCTCATGCCTAAATCCGCACTGATGCTGGTGCTCACCTACGCTGTCCTCGCTGCTCTATTGTTATGGCAGGCGCCGCGCTACGGAGAATTCTGGATTCCGCTATATCAATGGGAAATCAGCCTGCTTTCTCCTGAGCTTGACATTACCAAACTGGAGATCGGTGCGCCGCAGGGTGAGCGCGTGGTAATGCTTAATGCGGAAGCACGTCCAGGGTCGGTATTCGGCCGCCACTTTTTCGAACGCGCTGTGTCCATGAATAGTTCCACCCTACTCGGCCACATGTTGCTGCATCCCATCGTGATGTTGCTGATCGTGTTGATGTGGCCGACGGTCAGCATCACGCGCAAGTTCTTCTACGCACTCGCGACTGCTCCATTCCTGGTGGCTGTCGAACTACTGGATATACCATTGGTGTTATTGGGCAGTCTTGAGGATTTGGTGTTGTCCAATGCCGCGCCGGATGAGCTGCGTTTCACGCCGATGGTGAGCTGGATGAACCTGCTCAACGGCGGCGGACGCATCGCGCTGTCGGTGGTTGCGGCCTTGCTTGCGATTGCCACCGTGCAGATCGTCGCGCCTTATGTGAGTGCAAAGATTGCACGACAGACTCTTGCGTAAATCTTACTCACCCCAATCGTTGCGTTCGCCCAGTTAGCCCAGCTCCCAACCGATGGGGCCTTGTTTTGTCATTAATATAGCCCGCAGCGGATAGTCGAGCCGTTGTCGCGCATTGGTAATAAAACTGGCACGAAATTGAAAACTTTGTCGGTTAGCGTGGACAGTGATCAAGCTGTTCCGTCCCATCTCAACTGATAAGGAACCCGCCATGCGAACGACATTTTTGACATTAGTTTTCACTGCGATAATTGCAACTCTTTCAACCATCACTGCGGCTGGCAACTCAGATTCAGGCACGCGCCAGAACCAACGCGACGACGACCGCGTGCAACTCGGATCGCGTCCGTTTTTTTTGGTCCACGACATGGACCCAAGCGCGCTGAAGACGAAACTCGAGTCCTGCGAAAATGGGCCGTTTTACCGCACCGATTTTTCGATTGGGCATCGCGGTGCCGCAATGCAGTTTCCCGAACACACGCGTGAGTCGTACGAAGCCGCCGCGCGTATGGGAGCAGGTATCATCGAATGCGACGTGACATTTACCAAGGACAAAGAACTGGTCTGCCGCCATTCGCAATGCGATCTCCACACCACCACCAACATTCTTGCGACGCCGTTGGCGGCCAAGTGTTCCAAGCCGTTTACGCCCGCTGAATTTGACCTCACCGGCAAGCTGGTAAAACCGGCCTCGGCAATGTGTTGCGCCAGCGATATCACGCAAGCGGAATTCAAAACACTGCGGGGCAAGATGGACGGCGCGAATGCCAATGCCAAGACGGTGGTGGAATATCTGAATGGAACACCCAGTTGGCGCACTGATCTTTATTCCGGCCCAAGCAGTGGCACCTTGGTCACGCACCCGGAGTACATTCAATTGATCAAAAAACTCGGCGCGAAGTACACACCGGAGCTCAAGTCAGCCAGCGTTCCGATGCCGTTTGACGGGTTCACACAACAGGCTTACGCGAAAAAAATGCTCGACCAGTACAAAGACGCCGGAGTGCCCGCGCGCAAGGTGTTCGCACAGTCCTTCGACTTGCAGGATATTTTGTACTGGATCAAGCACGAGCCGGAGTTTGGCATGCAGGCCGTATATCTTGACGACATTGATCCGACCGACGACAACCCCGCCAACGACGCGCCGAAATCTTTGCCACAGTTGCAGTCGCTGGTCGCGCAGGGAGTGAAGATCATCGCACCGCCGATGTGGGCGCTGCTTGACTTAAATGCGAAAGGTACCATCGTACCGTCGCAGTACGCGCTTGATGCGAAGGAAGCTGGACTCGACATCATCACCTGGACGCTTGAACGCAGCGGTATTTTGGCGGACGGCGACGGCGGTTGGTACTACCAAACTGTCAACTCCACCCTCACCAAGGAAGGCAACATGTTGGAAGTGTTGAACGTCCTGGCCAACGACGTCGGCATTCGCGGCATCTTCTCCGATTGGCCTGCGACCGTAACGTATTACGCGAGTTGCATGGGCTTGAAGTAACACCGGCTCGGGCGGGTGCTTCCCACCCGCCCAATTTTTGGAGCACGGGCTTCCAGCCCGCCAGAATATAGAAAGCGGCCAGGATGGCCGCGCTCCAACTCCCCTTTTACGCTTAATCCGCTCCCGTGCGACGTCCGGTAACACCCAGACCAGTCAGCAGTACAAGCAGCGCGGCGATCCCCCACGGCGGCAACAGCGGAATATCAGCGGAGCTCGGTCCAGAAAGGCTCCATGTCAAGACAATATTCCCGGTCGCCCCACTAAAACCATCCACCGCGATCAGATAGCTTTGCCCGGCCGTGCAATTGAACGCCACCGAGCTCGACCCGCCCGCACCACCATCGTTATTATTGGAAGCGATCAGCGTAAGTGCATTCACTGCAGTGCCTTGGTACACCGCCAATAAGGTATCAAACGAACTGCCTTGTGTGGAGAGGACGCAGGTACTGGATTCGCTAGCAGTCCAGGCAAACCACATGGATGCGCCGCCGACATTGCTGGCGTGATTTGGCTCGCCGGATTCTTTACTGGCCAACACGTTGCTTGTTGTCACTTGACCACTGGCACCGCTGAACAGCAACGGCGCACTGAAAATGTCGTGATCAGGCCGCGCTGCCTGCAATACATTCAAGCGTGGTTTGGTAATATTGTTGCGAGCATCGAGCACGGGGGTGCCTGAACTTGTCAGGCGCGTCAGGGTCTGGCTCAAGGTGTCGGACGCAAACCGCGCGCGCAACACCGCAACCGCCCCCGCAACGTGCGGCGACGCCTGCGAGGTACCCGCCTGCGTGCTGCCACCCGCAGTGATCAGCGCACCCGGTGCGAGTAGCGTGAGAAAACTTGCGCTGTTGGAAAAACACGTGGGCTGGTCGGTCGCCGTACTGGTATCGCTGCACAGGTTTGTGTAGCTAATGCTACCTATATTGGAATCATATACGGCGCCGACTGAAATCGCGCTCGGCGTGCAGGCCGGGCTCGATATCCCGTCAAGATATTGATTGTTGCCTGCGGCAACGACGCTCGAGATCCCGGCCGCGTTGGCATTAGCAATTGGCGTGAGGAACGGATTGGATGCAGCCGAAGAACACGGCGCGGTGTACTTGACCCCGTCGCCAAGACTCAGGTTGATTGCAGCTACGTTGTAGGTTGCCTGGTTCGCAATCGCCCAATTGATTCCTGAAATAATTGTCGAGCTTGCCGCGCCGCCACCGCTGAATACGTCGAATACCGCCAGCTTGGCGCCCGGCGCGACGCCCACAACGATGGCTGAAACGTTGGTGCCATGTCCGCTGTCATCCAGTTGTCCGTCAGCAGTCGCGAGGTCCTGCGCAACCACGACCTTGCAACTTGCAGGTACACCGGGAGCGGTGCACGAACCGAAGTCTGCAAGCGTGTAGTTAACACCCGTGTCGAGCACCACCACGGTTGTTCCTGCGCCGGTGTAGCCCGCGCTTGCCACCATGGGTTGACTGATCATTGGAAGGCTTTGTGTCAAGACAGGATACAACAACCGGTCTTCGTAGATTCCAATCACTTCTTTGCGTGCCACGAGTGCCCTAACGGCGGCCGCACTGCGCAAGCGCAGCACCATCATCGGCAAATGGCTGTAGTCGGCAACCAGGTCGATGTCGCTGTGCGTCACGAGCGAGCGGGTCGGTTGTTTCAAAGCCGCATAACCTTTCGCCTTGTACGTCAGGCTACTGGCGTCATCGAATTGCGCATTTGGCGCGCGCCGATCGCGTGCAGCAGCGTCGATCGCCGTGGCGTCGAACGAAACAATCACGGTTTGCGGAACGCCTTGCGCAATGCCGCTGTCAATCGCGGTGGGCAAGGTTGCCGGTCCGGCAGTTGCCAGCGCGGAAACTCCGAGCCCGCAATACATCGACGGCGCAAACCACCGCCTGAGCACTTTCTTAATTGTCATGATCTGCAACCATCGCGAGAGTTAAGTTGGCCAATCCCTGGCCGGGCGCGTCCGCGAGCACGCGGGACGCTGTTCCTGGTGTGTGTCGCACGTGGCGTAGTGGCGAAGTTGCCCGCAGATTGTCGAGTTTATGAGTCTGCGATCGAAGCGCTGAGTTGGTCCGCGTGTGACTCACAGATATTCAACGCAATAGATGACACCGGGTTTGCGGTTTGGTGAAGATTTTGTGATGGCGCCAGGGAGTTACAATTGCGGAACGGAAATACCAGCTGCGTGTAGCAGCTATTTTGCGATGATGTGGGACTCGAAATTGCTTCGAGCCCCAACATCCGATCACGTTTTCAGGCTGAAATTACAACTACCCGGTTAGACGTTCGCTTTGCGGCGCAACGATGCACCGAGCGCGACTAGTCCGCTACCCAATAACCAAAATGCGGCAGGTAACGGCACCGGTGAGTTGTAGATATCACCCGACAACAGCGAGGTGCTGGTAAAGCTGTTGTTCGCACCGGTATTTGCCGCAAAACTCAGATTGAAGCCGCCCTCGTAGCTGACATTCGTCGGCAAACCATAGTACGCAAGCAGTACCGGATCCTTCATGTCGGTAAATGCACCGGACGCGACACGAAAAGTATATTTCCCGGTTCCCACCTGAGTCACCGTCGCGCCAGAAAAGGAGCCGGTAAGCAAGGTCGTACCGGTGGCAATGTCCGCCAACGAACTATTGTCAGTGAAATCGACTCCACCTTTAAGGGTGATGATTCCTCCGCCTCTGAATTCCCAAACTTTTTCCGTCCCGATCACCGTGTAAGAACTGAACGCACCGGTCGAAAACTGCACCGTACAACTGAGACAAGCGTTGAGATTAAGGTCATGCTGCGGAGCGTCTTGCCCAATGACGGTGTCGACCGCAATGTTGCTGCCGATCAGTGCTGCGCCACTGACGCCGCTATAGCTGAGGCTGCCAGCCGTCGGAACCGCCATGGCGAAATCCAGCACAGGTACAGGTGCTGCGTGTCCGTCGACAACCACGCATAGCACACCACTTAACACGGCGAGCCGGAGTAACTTTTGATGCTGCTGCATTGCTTTGCTCCTTATGATTTTTGCAGAAATAAAACGTGAGGCATTGGCCAATCGTGCGTGACATATTTTCCACGCATGACCGTTCGGTATTGACGCACTGCCACATGACTGCGGATTTACAAGCAGATGAAGAATTCGTGAAACAAATAAAACGGTGAATGCAGAGTGACTACGAAATGCCGACACGTGGTACTTCGAAGGTATTACATGTGTCGTGCAATGTGGGGATTATGGGTGAGCGTTGGTCACGCCCGTGCAATCTGAGAACCTGATACGACATGGCGAATAAAACGATCCGCGCTGAAGGAATAAAAATCCACGCACGCGGATCAAACACTTCCCCGTTATTTTTTGCGAGCCCGCATTCTGACCAAGGGCACCAACGCCGAAGCCAGCAACACCAACGCCGCCGGAACCGGCACCGGGACCAGACTCGTGGCACCAAAGTACCCGCTAGTCACGCCGCCGGAGGCGTTGAAGCCCGCCACATGCGCCGCGAAGTACGAATAACCTTGCCCCGCATTTCCGCTGGTTCCGCTGTCGTTCGACAAATCCAGAAAGCTGGTGAGAGCGTTCGTGGATTGAAACGAGAACTGCAAGCTCGTCGGCCGATTCGACCCGGTGGTGGACGGCTGAACATCAAATTTGCCGAACCCGTCTGCCGCATTCGGCGGCGGCGCGGTGTTGGATGTCCACCCGGTCGGCAACACCCAGGCACTCGGGTTCGGTGCGGAATCGGGCGGCAACGCGCTACCCGGTATCACATTGAAGCCGAAATCCTGAATGCCGAAATTGCTACCCGCAATACTGGTCAGTGGCGATAACACGTCGACGGTAAAACGAACCCATCCGGCGACATCGTCGTCGATCTTGACTTTAAGATAGTTAACACCGTCTGCCAGCGCTGCATCAACGTTGGACTGGTTCAAATAATACGACACCGATGCCGCCTGCGCGCCACCTGTCGAACCCAGTCCGACGCAGAGAAGCGCCGTCATGACTATTTTACTCAACATACTCATCCCTCCGTATATTTGCACTTGACCCGACCGTGGAGTCTCCGAACGGTCAAGCAATACTTACGTAATAAACGCAGGCCGCCGTTGCCAGCAGCCTGCCGATACCGGCCTTGTTTGAAACAGCTCCCTGGCCATAATCGCGATCATTGATCGCCGTGGTCCACTTCCGTACGGTTCGGGCGTTCTCGCAGCTTTCTTTCCGGAAGCGTAAGCACCCTGAATGCATGCCGCCCCATCTGCGCGCCGCCGTCGGGTATTAAGGCGCCGCAATATGACCGTGTGTTGACATATGGATGAAGTTTTCGTGATTAAGTGCGCGTGCACGCATTGCGATGACAAAGTGACGACACGCGGCAATGCCAATGCGCGACACGTGTCGTTAGCTCAGAAGCTGGTGGGAGCCTACCCGCGTCAAGGCGCCGTCTGCTTATCGTCCTTTTTTTCATCACCGTAGCCAAGCACTTCGACATCCAGGAAAGTCAGCGCCGCGTCGGCGATGGGTGCGGCATTGTCTGACTTGTTCACCGAGTCGAGCGCCTGCTCGGTGTTCTTGGTCACGCTGTTGGCGATGTTGCCGACGCCGGACAGGCTGGACGCAAAACTGCCGCTGTCAACCACCGGCACGCCGCTCGACACCCCTCCGACTTGGATATTGTCCGCGCCGAGCACGTGCTGCGCGGCGATGGTGAGATTACCGGCCGAACCGATGCCGGCATCACCGGCGTTCACGTTGCCGTCCGGCGCGATCAAATCCACGTTGCCGGGGTGCACATTCGGATCGGTGACGATGGCGCGGATACCGCTGCCTGCCACCGCCCCTGCGAAATTCACCTTAACGCTGCCATCCGGCTGGGGATCGTAGGTCGGCGCTGGAGCCGAGATCGCGCTCTTCGCACCACGACCAGCGTCGATATTGCCGTGGTCCGACCACAACAGAATGTCGCCGCCCTGCAATGTAAACACCCGCTCCTGATTCACCAGGAAATCGCCGCTGGTATAGGCGTGCACGCTGCCGGTGGCCTGCGCCACAATGCCTTTTTCCGCCGGGCTTTTGATCGGCGATCCCGGCGGCAGACTCGCCAAGCCCGCGTTGACCAGCCCACTCGGCACCAGCAAATTGATATCTCCACCATCGACGGTGTAGATACGGCTGAAAAACAGATTAATGTCGCCGTGGTAATCCGCCGCAGCATTGGCGGCCTGCGGGAACAGCGTCGCAATCGCGCTGCGGCCGCGCGCGTATTCCTTGCTGGACGCCTGCGCTGCGGCGCGCCCGGACTCGCGCAGCTCGTTGAAAAAAATATCCAGCAGTAATGCGCGCTGGTCATTCAGGTTGAGGTGTTTGAAGGCTGCTACTGATGTGTCGAGACCGCGCGCTTCCATAAACCTAACCAACTGCTCGGCGTACGCGCTGCTGTCTTCCAGGTAGCGTTTAATGAATCCGGCGTAATCCGCCGCGTGCGCAACACCGGCCACAGCGGTGATGGATGCGCCTTGGTGAACGGGCAATGCCCGATTATTGCGAGCAGCAACGGTGCTAATTCCTTTTGAATCACCAAGATCAATATTGCGGCCCGCCTCCACATACAACTGCCCCGGTCCGGCGACTTCAATTTCTGCACTATTGTCTTTGAGTTCTCCGCCAGCGCCACGAATGGATGGAAAAGTCACGTCACGACCCGCTTCAATCACCGTAACGTCCGTCGCGCGTATATTTTGCGCATGAAGGGTCAGTTGTTTAATGTCGCGCCCAGCATGTACATGGGCGGACTTGGCGACATCCAGACTAAAAAGCTCGACGTCGCCATCGCGCGCGACGATCTCGATGGGCTCGAAATCATTCTCATGGATCAGTGTCGTCGCGCGCAGTTTTGAATTTGCGGACGTGTCGATCTGACTCTTAACCGCTGCTGAAAAATTGTCCTCACTGGCAGGACGACTTGGCGAAGGGATATTGGCCGGATCACTGTCAAATTGCGTAATCGCTACGGTGGCCTTTACATCGGTCGCGGCGATGAGCTGCAGATTGCCATTGGGCGCGGGAATCATATTGAGAATATTTTCCCCGGCGACCGCAATCGATCCCTGCAACGCGCGCGCTTGGACGATGGGCGGAAACAGCTCCACCGCATCCCAATCCGTTGCAACATATCTTTGCGTACCGCTCGAATCTACAAAATTTGGCGCGTTAATGCCGATACCCGGAACAGTTAGATACTCCCTGATATCATTGCGGAACACTGCGTCACCCCGCAGCGATTGCACATCGAGAGTCGCGTGCGGTGAATAGGTCGAAAAGTAGGTACGACTGTATTTACCGCTCCATGCCGCCGGCGCTCCTGGATATGCAGTTTTACCCTGCGGTAGCAGCGTTGGATTCACCGCCGCGTCCACCGTCACATTACCGTTTGCCTCCAGATTCACGCGCGCATCGCCGAGCGCAATAACTAGCGGTGAGGCAATTGTCGCTTTGGGATTGCTCCCCTTGCCGATCGAGCCTGCGGCGCGCAGCGACCCCGTGCCGCGACCGACATAGAACACACCGCCATTAATGTCACCACCTGTGCGGACGGTGAGATTGCCACCGCCCTGCACATCAAGCTGCGCTGCCGTAGGGTCACCGCCTACGGCAACATCCAGGCGTCCGCTGGTCGGTAGCATCACGGAAACATTGTCCATGTTTCCACCGACGCGAATATCCACATCGCCGCCGCCGAGTGCGCCGATCCCCTCTTGAAACAAGTCGGTGCGAGTCCACCAACTGGTCGCCTTGGCGACCGTGCCGTCCTTGTTCAATTGCCCTTGCCGCCATAACCAGTCGGTAATGAATTGATTGGACGGCGCGGCGGTGATGTCGCCTTGCGCATACACGGACACGTTGCCGCCGTGCGTGCCGTAAAACGCATTTTTAGGCACTGCGAATGAATTCAAGGCTGCGGCGTTAGTACCGGCGGTGTAAATCACCGCGGTCTGGTCACTGAGAATCACATCGTGCGCAGCGTGGATATTGATGCTTCCAGTGCCGGTGCGCACCAGCGCGTTTTTCGCAAGCACGATGTCACCGCTACCCGCCGCGAGCGCCGTCTGCGCCTGCATGGCCGATGGATCAGCCGCGTCGCGCTCCGCACCGGCGACGATGCGATAACTCCACGAGTCGCCATCGCGCAGGGTTCCGTTCGTCGCAGCAGAGCTGAAGCCGTCGCTCAGCGATTTATTAAACTTGATATTGCCGCCCGCACGCAACGTGAGCACACCGGCGTCTTGGGCTGTGGTGCCGTAACGCCAGGCGTGAAAATCCCAATCATTTGCGAGGGTGAGATCGCCATCCGATTGCACTTCAAGCCCAGGCGTGACATGAAAACTCGCGTCGCCGCCCTTGCCGAACCGTGTGCGTATTGTGGGGTCGGCAGCGCTCATATAACTGTCAAGCTCGCTCTTCCATACCGTCTGCAGCGCAGTCGTGACATTGCCGTTTGCTGCGGATACGACTTTGAACGCTTCGACCGTGGTTGCACGCGCACCTTTGATATCGCTCGCGAGCTGCAAAATGTTGACGTCGTTCGCGCCCTTGTGCGGCGCACGCAGATGCAAGGTGCCGCCTTCGCCCTTCGCGCCACCACGCACATCCACGGTCGATCCAGTCTGTAAATCAAGCTGTCCCACTTGAGTTGCAAGCACGACATCGCCGCCGTTGTCGTCACTGGCGGTGGCGTGTGCGTCGAGCGTGGCGCCGTCTCCGAGCGTCACATCATTCTTCGCATGCAGTTCGATATGACCACCGTCCACACCGCTGGCATCCACCGCCGCGAAGGCTGTTCCTGCCGCGCTGGTGGTCCGCACCACGTGAATGGCGCCTTGATCGGCAGCGATGTTGACATTATGTGCGACCACGGCAACAACGCCGCCGACGGTCACATCACCCGCGCGCTGCCGGAATTCGCGCTCGCCGGTGAAGCCGCCCGAATTCAGCGCGGCATTGAGCTGCGAGAAGTCGCCGAGTGATTGCGCGTCGGCGTGAAATACGGCTTGGTCTTGATCCGCAGCCGCCGTACCAGTCAGCGTGCCGTTCAGAATCAAAGCGCCTTCGACGGCGCTGACATCCAGTTCGCCTGCGTGTGCGCCAGTGTCCGGCGCCGACACATTAATTTTCCCACCGGTTTGAAGATCGACATCGCCATGCGCTGAGCTCAAGGTAACCATGCCACCCGGTGAGTGCACGTCGACATCGCCGTAGGTTTTGGTGACACCTGACACATCAACGGCGCCGCTCGCGCCGATGGTGACAAGATCGGCTGAACCGATGCCGTCGGCATACACGGTCACGGTTCCCGAGTGCGATTCAACCAATGTGTTCACAGCGACAGATTGACCGATGAAATTCAAGCGCGCGCCCAGTTCGTCGGTATTCGGTTTGGCCAACCCGCCGAGGTTGTTCAACGCCAGCGCTTGCGCAGCTTGCACGGTGTAATCAGCGTGACGCGTGCCGGTGATGCGCGGGGTGTTGATAATTAAATCCTGGCTGCTTTTCAGAGCCCCGGCATCGGTCGCAACGACGTGCTGGGTTGCGTTGATCACGTTGTGCGCAGCACCGTCAAGGATCAGCGTGCCTGCACCCAGTTGTACAGTGTCGGCAGTGATGTTCAGAGTTCCTGAAGGTGCGTCGGTGCTGTTGGCCACTGTGACGTGATCGTTATTCGCCAATGTAAGTGTGCTTGCATGCAACCCGATAGTTTGATCTTGCGTCAGGTCGTGACTGATTACGGCGCCCGCCGACAAGGTGAGGTTGTTGGTCGTGATATCTTGCGCCCCGTAGAGATCAATGCTGCTGTGACTGTTCAGCACCAGCTCGTCCACCTTCAAGTCGGCGATTTGCGCGCCGGACAGATGCAAACCGGATTTATCCGCCTGCTCCGCGCCGATGCCGATTTTGCTTGCGCCCAAACTGAGCGACCCGCCGGTCATCTTTAAACTACCGTCAAGCCGGGTGTCATTGGTGCCATCGAGCGTCATTGAACCGGTCGCGGCCAGCACTGCGCCGGATTGGATATTGACAACACCTTGGGCACCGGTGTTGCTGCTGCGCGCCACTTGCGCTTGTTGGTGTGTGGACACGCGCACCATGGCGCTGTCGCCGTTAAATGCAAGCTTGTCGGAGGAGCCAACGACCGGAGCACCTATCGCACTCACTCGGGCGTCGTGCCCGATCGTGACTTCATTGCGCGCGGTCAGCAAAATCTCACTGCCTTGCATTTGCACGCCGTCGGCGATACGCACGTTTTGCGCGATCACGTCGACCGTGGTGCTGCCGTCCGCTTCGCCCTTGCGGGTGCCGCCTAGCAATACGCTTTCGGCGCCGAAGTTTGCCAGTTTGTCGGCGCGGATTTGCACCGCGCTGCTGTCGCTCGCATCGGGCGTGTCAACCACCGTGATATTTTCAGCAGCGATGTCAAGCTGCGCTCCGCGCGTACCATAGGCATGTTTACCGATCAGGCTACCCTCGAGTTGCAGATCGTGTTGCACCGCGATTGCCAAGGTTCCCGCGTCGCCCGGCAGGCGCGGCACCGCCTGTTCATTGTCCAGCGCCTGTTGAGCAAAAAAAGTGTTGGCGCTGCGATCATGAAATTCAGACGCATCGCGCGCGACGCCGCCCGGCTGCACCGCAAAGCCCGACCAGCGCGCGTCGCGCAGCGAGGTGTTAGCCACGTCGTAGTACCCCGCCACTACCGGTGTGCCGTCGACCAAATGCACACTTTGGCCGGGCGCCATGTCTTGATACCCAGATACCGGTTTGACCAGGAAGGCGCCATCAAGCAACGCATAGTGGGCTGGCAGCAACGTGTAGTAGCCCGCCTGCAACCCCGGCACGCCGGACAAATAAACGCGATCACCCGGTTGCAGTCCCGACACCGGATTATTGGTATTGAATTGGTATTGGTAGTCCACTGGCGCAACGCCGTCCTGCAAACCCGGCAGCACCGCGAAGCTGTGCGGGTCGAGCAACACATCGCGTGAGCCGCCCGGGCCGGGCAGGAATTCATAGGCGTATAAATCACCACCACCGGACACGTCGACTTGCGCACCTTCATGCGTATCCACGTCTTGACCATTCAAACTGATGCGCTTTTCGGGTGGAGCATCAAAAGTCAATATCGTGGAGCCGAGATCGTAGATCCACTCTTTGCCATTGGCTGTTTTACCGAACGGTACGGTCAAGCCATCACCCGCGACTGAAGTTTTGCTGCCCGCCGCAAGCGTTAATTGTTTCTCGGCGTTCAACGTGATTTGGCCAAACGGCGCCTTGAGCACGCCCTGCTGCACGATATTCGGCGCGTTGACGGTCAACGTGCCCGCCGCTGACAGCACCGGATGATCGCTGTCGCCGGGCACAACAGTAACGGTGCTGTCCGGCTTCGATGCGTTGATGGTGAATTGTGTCAAGGTGGTGGGATAGATCTGATCTGCGTGCACGGTCAGGTCGGCCACTGTATTGAGCGCGCCGACGAGTTTTGCGTCCTGTCCGCTGCCGATGAGCTCCCCGCGCAGGCGCAGGTCGCCGTCGCTGTGCAATTCAAGGGTGCCGATATTCTGGGTCGCGTGCGTGCCGATCAGGTCGAGCAACTGCGCGTTTACTTGTACTTTTGCAGCGCCGCCGCTTGCGGCATGGTTGCCGTTGCCGGTCGTGGTTAACTGTCGCAGCGGTTGCGCATTACCGAGTGCGACATAGGCGGAAGACACATGCACATCGGCACCGTTGCTCGCGCTGATCACCGGCGCATCAAGTTGCACGCTGCGCTCGGTATGTAGATTTACATTGCCGTCGAAGCGAATCGCGTCGTCGCTGCGCGCAGTGAATTGCGTCACGCCGGAGGCGTCGATGCTTGATACATTAATAATGGCCTGGCCGTTTTGCGCTTTGCTTAAGCCGAGTGCTGGGTTCACGTCGGGTGGCGGTGTAATGTCGGTGGCTTGTAGTACGACTTCGCGTGGCGCGGTGGGGTAAGTCGGGTAGTCGGCTGGATGGTTTTTAGGGTCGATACTACTCCCACGCGTCAGCGTCAGCGACAGCGCCCCGCCTTGTGCGCCTTGGCCCTTCGCCGCATGCGCGTCGATCACGCCGTTCAACACCATGCCTTCCGAGGCCGTGATATTTACGCTTCCGCCCTTGCCGCTCACCGTCGTGCGCGTAACGTGTCCAGCCGCGTCGGCCGGCAAATCGAGCGGTGCGGCAACCGCGGAGACATCGATGATCGAGCCGGTGGCGGTGGCAACGTAGCCGCCCGCGTTTAGCGTGACGTTACCGGCGTCAAGCACCGCGCCCTTGAGCAACCCTTTTGTGTTGGGTTGATAACGCGCTGCGCCGGTTGCCGCCAAGCGCGCGTGTTCGCCGAGCGCGATGCCGCCGAACTCTATGCCCTTGTCGGTCGGTACACCACCTCCGCTAACACTGATCGCGCCGCCCGGCGCAATCAACGCGCCGTCGATCAGCACCTTGCCGCCGGACAGTGTAATTGTCCCGCCTGCCTCGGTCTTCACCTGCGCGCCTTCGGCGACATGTAAGGTGTTAATTGCGTCACTATTAGCTGGATTCGATGCAGCCGATGTAAAAGTCAGATCCACTGCCTGGCGTTGCGCGTCCGGCAGTGCTTCCAATTTGCTGAACGCGCGCATATCCGCACCACTGGCCTGTTGTTTAGCCGCAGTGTCGAGCACGCGCGTTTGTGCCTGCGGCGCGATGATCGTATTCGGCGCGATGGTCAGGCCGCCGATGTTTGCTTCCACGCTATAGCTGCTGAAGCCGCCGCGCTGAAAGAACTCGGGCGTGAGCAGTAGTTCGGGTGTTGCCGGTGTCGGGGTATTTGCGTAGTCGATGCGCACGGCGTTGGCCGTGACCGAAAGAGAGCCGCCCTTGCCGGGCGCGTCGCCGAGTAATTGCGCGTCGAGTTGCAGCGTGTGTGCTGCTTGCGTATCAACGGTGGCGATATTGATCGAACCACCGTTGCCGGTCTTGACTTTACCGTTGTCTTGCAACCACGCACCGCCACCGGCATCGAGTACGCTGCCCGCCGGGAGGATGACATCCCCTGCGGAGCTCACAGTAATTTTTCCGCCGTTGATGTTTTTTACGCCGGTATCGGCACCCGCGACACCAGGCGCGTCGTTGACCCATAGACCGTGCACGTCCATCTGCGCGTGCGCGCCGAGTTGCAGGTTGTTGTCGGTGGGGTTCAGGCCGGACTTGATTGCCTTCGTCTTCAGCTCGATCGTGCCGCCCGGCGTATGCAAACCGCCCTGCATATCGAGCTGGGTGCCGACGAGTTTTATTTCGCCACCGGGTGCGACGTGCAGGTCGACGTCGTCGTGCACAGTGATCTTGCCGTTGCTGTACAAATCGATGCGCGCCATACCGCTTTGTGCCAGCGCGTCGGCGCCCAGGTGTACGGTCTTGCCATTTTGACTCGGCGCATCCGCCGCCGAACTGGGTACGGAGTGCGCGGCGATGTCGATTGCCGGAGTAAGGAAATCCCGCTCGCTCGCATTTTTTGATTCAGCGCCACTATCCCCAATCACCAACTGCCCACCCTGCGGCGCACTGTACGGGTCGGCGAGCACCGACCCAAATACATCGAGCTTGGGGTGAGCGGGATCGCGATGCGGATCACGTTGCAATACACCTGCTTCGGTGTGGCCGAGCAAGCTGCCGTCGAGCACCGCACCGGCAGCCTTGATAGTGATGGCACCCGCATCGGCGCCTTGCGTATAACCCTGCTGATACGCGCCGCGCAGCGCTGCGTTTGACCACGTCTTGATCTGGCCCCATTTGCGGTTGGTCTGGGTGTATTGCCCGAGGATTCCGGCGTAGGTGCGGTCGGGTGATGCCGTGCCGATGTCATAAATTTTGCCGTCGTTGCCGATCAGCTTGGTGGTGTTGACATAGCCCCCCTGATAGGTGATTTTTCCGCCGGAAACGTCGATTGTGGAACCGGCTTGGGTGACGACATCGCCCTGCGATTCCACGCTGACGGTGCCGCCAGTGGCGGTACGTTCACCGACGTTTTTACCGATGCCCGCAATTGCCCCGCTGACGTTCGCGACGGCCGAGCCAGTGCGCACATCAATAGTCACTTTCTGGCCACTTAAAATACCGTCGCGTTGCAGTGGCGCATCGGCGAGTTGGACGCCACGCAACTCAACCTCCAACGCATTGTGGTCCATTGCCAATACCGTGTCGGTGGTACCGGAGACATCTATTAGGCTACCTGCGCCGAGGTAAACGCGCGCGTCACTGGCGCTGGATGTCGAGATGGGTGCCGCCGTGCGCGACGGATCATCAATCGCCAGCAATTGCACATTGCCGCTAGCCGCATGCATGGTGCTGCCGGATTCCATCGTAATGTCATGCCCCAGTACTTTGATATACGAAGG
Organism: Gammaproteobacteria bacterium; assembly: GCA_016200445.1. Classification (GTDB taxonomy): domain Bacteria; phylum Pseudomonadota; class Gammaproteobacteria; order SG8-11; family SG8-11; genus UBA6921. Next base: position 16,111 of record JACQEQ010000039.1, read on the forward strand.
CTTGAATTCTTGTTCGGCTACCGAGGTGGTGGTGTCCTGCAACTCCGGTAACACTTCGGTGATGCTACCGGCACCGAGTGTGACAGCGCCGGTTTGCTTCGAGTTGCCGTAGTAAATTCCATCGACTTGAGCGGTCTCTGCGCTATCAGCGGCAATGAGCCGGATCGAACCGTTGGTATTTACCGTGGTAGTGGCAGTCATGCGGCCGGATTGGTTGACCATCGACCCCTGCATCGTAATACTCCCGCGTGCGGCGGAAATGACTCCCGACGCAGCGTTGGAGACCATACCACCGCCGGTCTCACTCAACGTGCCACCGACCCCGACATCCACGAACACGCCGCGCATATTGGGGTCAGTAGTTTCGTACAGGTAAATCTGCTTTCCGGCCGCGAGCATGACCACGCCGTCCGGCGCGGAGATCGTGCCGCGATTGGTGACATCGGGGCCAAACAAACGTACATAGCCACCTGACGTTGCACTGATGCTGGCGCCTGCTTCCACCGTGATGCCCGCATTGACTTGTTTGTAGTCACCGAATTGCGCAAGCGCGTCTTCAATGCTCTTTGTGCTATCGAAAGCGGCTTCGTGGGTACTGGAATTAATCGCGTTGGTAATGCCGAGATTAAAAACCTCGTCCTTAATGTCAAGACTGCTCGCAATCAAGCCATGCAAATTCACCTGACTGCCACTGCCGAACAGGATGCCGTTGGTATTGACCAGAAACACATTACCGTTCGCGATCAAGTTACCGAAGATTTTGCTCGGCGCGCCTTGAAATATTTTGTTCAGCGCCACGGCGTCAGCGTTCGGTTGATCGAAGCGCACGGTGTAGCCGTTCGCAATGTCAAAACTGGCCCAGTTCAAAATCGCGGATTGGGTATTCTGGTGAATCGACATCGTGTTGCCGTTGGTAACTGGCGAATCGACACTGCCGGATGTGAGCCATTGCGTCGGCCCCCCGCGCCTCGTACATGCCGCCCCGCCACACGGCACCGGCAACGGCGCCGCACCCGACGGCTTCGCACCACCACCCACAGCACGTGCTTGCGGCGACACCAGACTCAGCACCACCCCCGCCGCCATCAGCAAACGTAAATAGGCTTCAACGCCGCGCAGCACACTGCTAAGCGATTTAGGTTTCTTGCGTCCGAGTCGAATCCACATGCGGGTGTTCTCCAAATTTATTCAATGCGAAAAGTTATTTCAAAAATCGATGTAGGGTGGGTTAGACGCGGATGTTCGCGTCGTAACCCACCAGGCGTGCCGCCAGGCACTCCTCAAAAAAACAAGGTGTGCTGCGCACGCTTGGTGGGTTGTACCCACCCTACATTTGATAATTACTCACTAAAACGTGTACTCAATTTTCGCGTGCACGCGCACATCGCCCTTGTCGATAGTCCCGGCTGCTTTGAACGCGCGTGCCATGTCAAGCTCGGCACTCCAGTCGTGCCACGCGGTCGCGCGCAGACCCACGCCGACACTTGCGATATCAAAACGGTCACGCTCTTCAGTCCCCGGTTCGCGCACCCGCAAATGTGCGGCGTCGTAAAACAGCAGCGCGTGGGCATCTTGCATGTGTTCCGAAATATGAGGCGCAATTGACGGCGAGCTCAGCTCCACTGTCAGACGTTCACCGGTATCACCCAGCACTTGCGATTCGTAGTAACCGCGCACGCTTTCCGCGCCACCGGCGGAATACTCTTCGTTGCTGATCAAAGGCGAATCGGCGAACTGCGTGTCGAACAGCGCACGTAATCCGATGCCGTAACCGAGCAGGCGCCGGTGCTCGACTTCACCATGCAGCACAATAAAATTGGAGCGCGCGCCCGCGCGTTTACAAGCAAACTCATTCAGCGCTTGGGTTTCGACCTTCGGGTTGCCATTGTCGTCCCTGGTCAGGTATTCACATAGCACGCTGCGGTCGCGCAACCCACGCACGCCGAAATTCATCCCCAGCCCAACCCGTGTGCTGGTGGTTTCGGCATGCCAATTGGCCGAGTACTGCGTGCCGAACACCACATACTCAATGGGCGTGGACAGCGGATTGTCTTGCCCGGCCGCGTGCAGGCTTTCCTTGAAATCTTTGTAGTCAAAACCCAGCGACAGGTTGTGTGAGAAATCTGCTTCCGTCACAAACGGTACGATGCCGCGCACTCCGCCGATCCTGCCCTTGCCTAACACGGAGATGTCTCCGGCAGCGGCACTGCTGCTGTTGGAGTCCACCGCATACACAGCCAGAAGGTTGTCGGTGTTGTCAAAATGTGCCACGTAGGTACCTGACAACACGCGCACCTCGTCGGGTTTGTCGGGTGAAGTCTGCACCTGTACTGACAAGCTATGCTGGCGCTGCCACAGGTTGTCGTAACGCAGCATGGCCGATGCGCGCAGCGCGCTCGAACCCGCGCCGTTGCGATTGTCAAGCTCCGCACTGCCGTGCAACGGCAGCTCGTCTTTGACTTTCAATTCCACTTCGACGGTGCCGGGCTTACGGCCCGGCCGCAGCACGGGCGTAATTGCACGGTCGCTCGCCGCGCCGTTCAGTGCAGTCAATTCCGCCTGCATCTGCGGCAACGCGATCACCGCATTCTCCGCCAGCGCGGGCACCGCCGCGCGAATTTGCTGCGGCGAAAAATAGCGCGCGCCGGTCACGCGCAGCTCCACCACGCGCGACTCGGACACATGTAAACGTATGACCCCTTGATTGGCTTCTTGCTCGGGAATATCTACCAGCACGGTGGGATAACCCAAGTCGCGATAGCGCTGCTCCAACGCCTTACGCGCTTCTTCGATGTTCTCGAACGTACGTTGCGCGCCCAGGAACGGCATGACGGTTTGCTCTACGTCGCGCGTCGACAGCAAAGTGTTGCCGTCGATCTGCAATTCCCACACGTCAAATTTCGGTGCGGCCGTTTCGTCCGCATGCAGCGCGCTGGTTACGATGAGACCGGTGATCATTATTAGTCGATGAAAAACGTGCATGTCGCTGACTACGCCTTGAGTATTCGAACCGCCGCTATGGTCGAAGAAATTCGTTACAGGCGCATGACACGTTGCGGCCCCTGTAAAAAAAAAGAGGCCCCACAAAGGGGCCTCCAACTTTTTTACTACCCGACATCGCGTCGGTCATGCATCGCGTCCTGCGATTATCTATAACTGCGTGGTGCTTACCAGAACAACTGCGATGGCTGGCAGGTGTTGTTGGCACGCGTGCCCTTCATGACCTGACCCGCCGGATACAAACTCGGATCGTAGGACGGCAACGCAGCCACGCCCGGAATGGTGCTGATGACTGCCGGATCGCCTGAGGCCGCGATGAATTTAGTCATGAACGCAGTCTGCGTGGTAGTCGGTTTGGCAACCAGGGTTTCGCCAACGCCGCAAGGCGCTGCATGTCCCGAGTTCACGCCACCAACGCAGATGTCCTTGTTGCGATACTGGAAGCTCTGCTCGACGTAGAAGTCATACGCACCGGTGGTCGCGTTCAACACCGTGGCGGGAATGCCGTCGATGCTGGAGAACTTCCACTTGTCGCTGACGCTGGGTTGTTTTTCAGTTGAGAGAATACCCAATGCCGCTGAACTGGCAGGCAGGGTAAACACTGTACCGTAGGCATCGGTGATTGCGCCGCCGTTGAAAGCTGCATTCAAACAGTTGGCCACGGCGCCGGTGCTGCTGTTTTCGATTACCGTTAACGCGCTGCCATCGGTCACCGAATTCGCGGTTTTATCCAACGGAGTGACGGCTGCGCTTCCGAGGCAAGGGACACCTGGAAAATAGGCGTTCATCGCAGCCTGCGAACCGGAACCCGGCGCGCGACGGCAAAGGATGACGGGCTTGCCCGCCAAAGCCGCGTTGACGCTACCCCAATCGCCATAACCGCCAATGTCCAAGGTCGTGACTTGCGAACGCGTCAGGTTGGGTTGCGCGGCATTCACATTGTTGGTGGTGGCAATACCGAAAACTACGGCATTTTGGCTGAACGACGACAGATTGCCCAGTTGGCTGACAGTCAACGGGCTGGAGCCGGCCGGCAGGTTAATACCCGTAAATATTGCTGGTTCTTCGTCCGACACGCCGGCATCCGGGATCGCGTTCACGGTGTTGGCGCAGGTGTATTGCGGCAGAACCGGGTAAACATTGCCGGTGGCGACGCAGGTGCCATCAACCACCATGCGGGCGAGCGAGTCGCCCTTGGCAACCGGATTCACACCGTTAATCGAACCGCCTTGTGCGCGGTGCAGGAACAACATCTTTTTGCCGTTGATCAGTGCGTTGCCCAACGTGGTTTTCAAGGTGCAGGAGTACGCGCGGTGATTGCTACCGGCAACCGTGTCGTAAAACGCGTCGATGGTGCCGGCTTGGCACAATTGGGTAAAGACGCCGCCGAGGCTCGCTTGCTGCGCCGACGAACCCGAGCTGTTGATGGTGAAGTCCACCGCGGCGGTAGGTGCTAACGCCATGGCTTGGCCCGCAACCAGCGCGAGGCCGGTGGCGATGGTGATTTGCTTGAGTTTCATATACATCTCCAAAGTGAATTGAGTGAATTGTCGAGCTCGTAACAACCTTCTGGGGCACGTGGAACCCACGCTGTCCCTGCCCTTGTCAAGCCAAGCTTCCTTGCTGAACTTTTAAAGCTCCGTTCGGCACGTGCCCGCACGCACCGAACGGATTCAAAACTACACAACGACTACCCAACGATACTTAGGCAACCTTGCGACGTGCGACGCCGACCAGGCCGACCATCGCGGAACCCAACAGCCACAACGCGGCGGGAACTGGAACAGCCGAAACCGTGTAGGTGGCAGTGCCGGTGGGATCGATCGTCCACTTGCCCATGGTGCTGGAAGCAAGATCACCGAATTGGTTCACGACGGCCTTGCCGCCCGACGACGTGCTGGAAGGGGAGAGGGAGAAAAACTCCAGCGAGCTGCTTAACCCGTAAGCCGAGGTGCTCCAGCCGCCAGTGGTTTTGCCGCCGAAGGTATTGCCCATTAATGTGCCTTCATAAGCATTGACAGCATCGGCAGCAGCGTTGACCGACGAACCGTCGGCTTGGGTCGCATGTGTACCAGTGAGATTAACCGCGTCGATAAAGGTATTGATGTTGCCCTTGAAACCGGTGGACATTGCGCTGTTGGTCGTGGCCTGCAGTGCTGCTACACCAGCGTTTGAGGTGGTCAGGAAGCGCAGGCTCGTGCCGGTGCCGGTGGTATCGGCTGCATTGATGGTCCATTGCAGGTTGGCATTGCTCACGCCACCGACCTGTGACAGGAACGAGGTCCAGTTCGCATCGGAACCGAAGCTGTAGCTCGTTGAATAACCGAGCGTGTTGCCGCTTGCAATGAACGCGTCCATGGTCATACCCAGATCCTTGGTGTAGCTCACCTTGGCAGTATCATCCCAAACCGATAGATACAATTCGCCGTTACCACTGGCGCCGCCCAGAACGGCGGCATGCGCTTGCGACGCCGCGCCCAGAACGGCGAGAGCGACGATAGCTTTCAATTTGTTGTTCATTCCCATTTGTGACTCCTTGAAGCGTTGATTAAAAGTTGCGAGAGAACTTCGTTCCAAATATTTTCAGTGCGTGTGCGGAACAACTTCTCTTCCGCGCGTAGCACCAGAGTTACAACGATTCCCCACATCACACGTGCCATGATTTTGCAACGCGTGCCGACGTGGTGACGGTGGTAACCCGGCTGTCTCGCCTGCTTAATTTCAAGACCCGTGGTTTTCCGGCCCCGCCTCTCAGCGGGTGTGGCCATTCCGTGCGATTTGCCGACCCCATGACCGGCGCTAGAATTTTTCTACTTTGCGTTCGAGGGGAACTCTACGGGCCGAACATGACGGTGAATTGAAGTTCCCGTGAAAGTTTTGTGATGTATTTGTTGCGGGGAATACGAATGTATTACGTTTTTATTGGAGTTTATTTTCTTCGGCACAGGACGCGCGGAGCGAAGGCGAGTAGGAGTGAAAGCAGCGCGAACATATCGAGAGAACCACCATTTTTATGCTTCTTTTCCACAATGGCAATATCTGGCACGGGTTGCAGGGGAGTTACAGTGCCAGTCGTGACATTAATAAAAACAGTAGCGGTGGCGCGCCCGCCCTTGCCGTCGTCGATGGTGTACGTAAACACATCCTCGCCCGTGTAACTAATGGGAGCTGTATATGTCACGCTCTGTCCCGAATCGACAATAGTAATGGTGCCACCCTGGTTGCTGGAAAACTCAACCGCAATCACGCGCAGTTCGTCATTGAACCCAGGGATTGCAAAATTTACATCAGTGTCGTTGGCAAGCACCGAGATCGTGATGCTGCCTCCGGCGGCCACCGAGGCGTGATCATCCATCGCCACCGGCGGTGTATCGACGTACACCGTTACACTTGCAAAGTCAGTGCGTCCCGCAGCGTTCCGCATCCGGTAGTTGAATGTGTCAATACCGGTGTAGTTAGTTGTTGGGCGGTAGGTTAATTTTTCATTCACCTTTTCGATCACAGCGCCGTGGGCCGTGGTTGGGTCAAACGATATTATTGTCAGCGATGCGTCGCTCGCGGTGCCTATGTCGTTCTTCAGCACATCAATCTCTTGGGTTTCCGTGCTGCTTGGATCGCGCACCACAAACGCAATGTCGTCCTGTGCGAGTTGGTCAACGGTGTAGATCCCGATGCTGGGCTCGGTGCCGACCGTCATCAAGTGGCTGCCTTGCGGCGTGAATACATTGCCGAAGACGCCCTTAAGTTCGGGCGCTACATGTTCTTCGATGAATGTGAGCAGACCGGTGACCGGCTGACGGCGAAATACCACCAGTGAATTATTCGCTCGCGCCCCGACGATGAGTTTGGTGTCGTCCGGCGACAACGTAAGCGCGTAGGGATCCATCAGCGCAGTCATGTTTTGGGTACCGTTGAATACTGTTGCAACGAGCTTCAAGGTGCCGCCAATTACGTCGCGCGCGATGGTTGCAACGCCGTTTTTGTCAGCCAGCAAAATGTAAAGAAACGCCCCGTCACGGCTCGCGATCATGTTGCTGGGCAGGCCGTCGAGCGTAAAAGTGGATTTGAGAGTGAGCGCATCCGTTACTGCGTCGTGCGCATAAATCGCAACCAGGTTGGAGCCTGCATCCGTGACATACACAAAGCGGCCATCTGGCGTAACAATGACCGCCGACGGCTCAACCAAGCCATCCGGCTTTGTGCCATGTTTAAGGCTGTCCATAAACACAAGTTGTCCGGTATCCCCATCAATGTGAAATATTGTCAAGACTTGTTCTGTTGCGCTCACGACGTAGAGACTACGACCATCGGGGGACAAGGTCATCGCCGTAGGCGCGGCAATCCCAGTAATGCCACCCATGTTGTTTGCATAGGCGGCTTCGAATACCAGCTCCCCGTTCGCTGTATCGCGTTCAAACAATGCGAGCTTATTGGTATCGAGTGGATTGGTGCCCGTATCGTGCGAGATCACATACAGGTGGCGTTGGTCCGGGCTCAGCATGACCTGCCACGGGTTAACCAGTCCAACCATGGTTTTTCCATCGCTCATCGACCCTTCCTGATAGATGGACGTGAACGCTAATTTTTGCTGCGCAGCATTCCATTGGTAGTGCGCAATTGCTAAATCATGTATTTGCGGCACATACATATCCACGCCGTTTGCGGACATCAGCGCCATATGCGCCGACTTGGTACTGCCGTCGTTGAATGTCTCGTGATAACTGACAATTGTTGAATGCGCGAGCGAAGACAACCCGAGTAACGCGAATACTGCGCAACCCAGCACGCCGCCCCGCCGAAGAATTTTGGTAGCCATGTTCCACCCTCTGCGTATTCATGTCGCGCAAAAATCGCGCGGCCGAAAAAAGCGAAGGTGAAGTATGAGTAAAGGATATGACGCGGGCGTGACAGGCCGCAGAAACATGCGGCATTCATTGGAATCCCTGGATGTGGCGCACCGGCTGCTTCTTATTAACAACAATATCGCTACTGACAAATCGATCTAAGCTGTTGTTGATTCCAGATTCTGTGTTTCTTTGAAAAAGGCACGCCAGCAACGTAATTTGCATTGATGTTCGATTTAGCTTCGAGATGAATTCGAATCGGATCACCCTTCTTTCCTCCTCAATAGCGGACGCCATCTCCATCAAGCCGTTGCCTGTTATTGACACTTCTGTGCGTACACGGCTGGGGCTAGGTAACCGAGTTTCGAATGCCGTCGTTGCCAGTTGTAGAAGATCTCGATGTACTCGGTGATATCGCGTATCGCTGTGGCTGGGCCACGCGCAGATGCAAACGACGGAAATTTATTTGCGCATGGACCCCACGGAGAAAATCGACGCCATTGAAAATGGTAACACCACCGTCGCTCAAACGGGGGCGGTTCACGGCCCCGGACAAACTGATCGCGGTGTTACAAGGAACGACACTACGCTGAACGTAGAGGAGGATGCGAGCTGCAAAGCGGCGACCAGCCGCTGTCGGGCGCCAACCAGTTACATTGCAGGCTACGTCGGTCGTCTTTGAAAATCAGGAGGCTATAAACTCTGATGACGACCAGCGTAAGCCAATCGTGACAGCCAACACTATAGTTGACCGGCCGCACCCGGTAGAGTCGGGATGTGGCGCGGTGGCGGTAGGTTAGGTTTGTCTGTTGCCGCCCCTTTCGTTTGGCGGTGCCTAAGTAACCTCACCGTAGCTTCCGTTTCCACACCCCTCTCATCGAAC
>JACQEQ010000257.1 GCA_016200445.1 Gammaproteobacteria bacterium
AAAAAACTTTGGGCACGCCGTATGAAAACCTGTTCGACCCTAAGCATGACTCGCCCTTGTATGCGGGTCTTAACTTAAATCGAAAAACCATGGCGATGGAACGTACCGATATATCCGCAACCGCCAAGGGGGCGCAGCGCGCATTGATCGATGTGCGCGCGGGCACGGTGTGGGTCGATCCCGGCGATTTTTTCGAAGAAGGCACCGAGCTCACCGATCCAGTGCAGGGGGCATTAGGAGACTGTTATTTTATTGCGGCCCTGTCCGCTGTGGCATGGGCACGGCCGTATGTGATTGCGCAACGCAATCGCGCGACCGGCACCGGACAGCAGAACTTCGTCGATATGATCGAGTTTTACAAGGCCGGCAAAGCCAGCAAAGTCGAAGTGACCGAGCTGTGTCCGTTGCAAGCGCCAGGCAACACTTACATCTATGCCCGCTCCAGCGAAGCGGGCGAAATCTGGCCGGCGGTATATGAAAAAGCCTATGCGAAGTGGCGCAACAACGACACGGACGATCAGCCGAACTACGCATCGATCGCGGGCGGCGATCCGGTCGGTGCGATGGTGCAGCTGACGAATCTGGCACCGGTTTACATCGGCAATCCGTCGCTCTCCGCACACGATATCTGGCAGAAGGTGCGGGCCAATTGCATCAGCATGAAAACCTTCAACCCGATGTGCGCGTGGACATACGCGACCTCGCCGTCCCCGGATGTGAATTACAACACTGCGCATCTGGTGGCCAACCACGCCTACACCGTGCTCGGCTGGGCCTATGCCAACAATCAGGAATATGTCGTGCTTCGGAACCCGTGGGGTTCTTACGAGGGAACTCTCAATGTATTCGGCGGATCGTGGGTCGCCTGGGACCAACCCTATTACGGCGGCAAAGGCTGGTGGCGTCCCATCAGCATGGCCACGCTCGATGGAATATTTGCGTTAACTTCCGACACCTTCAAAAAATACTTTGCCGGCTTCGGCTGGGTAAAAACGCCGGAAGCGCCATAGACCGGTAGAGGCGGGATAGTTCTCCCCTCTTTGATTGATGTTCAAGGAGGGGGTATGTCCCGTAACAATTCCCTTCGTGCCGGCCTTACATATTTAGATGAACACGCTACCCGATGATTTCGATGTGCGCTATACGTGGCGGGAAGGCAGTGTGCCGCCACCCTACTATTACGAGTACCGGATTCATCTGGCCGCGCCGGGCAGCGCTGAAGTCACTTTAATTCCGGACTATCCCGCAGCGGGAGTACCGCAGTGGCGTGAAATATTCAGCGTTACCCCGTCGCAACTCGAAACGCTGTATCGCCACCTGCTGACACTGGGTTTACTCTCGACACCCTGGCAGGCGGCCGCCCATCCGCCGGTCGGCGGCAGCAGTGAGTCGCTGACCATTCAGGCACAACGCCGGAAAATCGAAATTCCGTTTTTTGCTGCCGCCATGCAAGACATTCGCGTGAACGAGACGGTTACTGCAATCCGCGCACTGGTGCCGCAAACGTTGTGGGATACTCTCGAAATGCGGCTCAAACTGCACCGGCAAAATAATTCCAGCAAATAATATTTTTCAGGTTTAACCAAATGCAACTTCACTTCTTCGGCGCCGCACAAGAAGTCACCGGCTCGTGTCATCTGCTGCGTACCGGCAGCGCCTCGGTATTGATCGACTGCGGCTTGATTCAGGGCGGCCCAAAAGACGAGGCACGCAATGCGCAGCCGTTCCCCTTCGACGTGCACAGCATCGACGCGGTGATTTTAACCCATGCGCATCTGGATCATTCCGGGCGCTTGCCGCTGCTTGTCAAGTCCGGCTACAAAGGCCCGATTTACGCGCATCCCGCTACCGCCGATTTGTGCAAGATCATGTTGCGCGATGCCGCCCATCTGAACGAAAAAGAAACCGAATGGACCAATCGCAAACGCCTGCGTAAACAGCTCGCGCCGCTGGAGCCGTTGTATACCTTGGCCGATGCCGGCAAAGCGCTGCGTCGTATCGTCACTGTAGACTACGGCACGCTGCAGGATATCGTGCCCGGCCTACGCATGCGCCTGCGCGATGCCGGGCACATTCTCGGCTCATGTATTGTCGAAACCTGGATAACGGAGTCCGGCATCGAACGCAAACTGGTTTTCAGCGGCGACCTCGGCCACACCGGCGCACCGATTTTGCGCGATCCGGAGCTCATCCATGACGCGGATTTAGTCGTAATGGAATCGACCTACGGAAATCGTCAACACCGCAGCTGGGCAGACACCGAAACCGAATTGCAACAAGCGCTGGAGAGTGCGGCGCAGCATCGCGGCAATATTTTGATTCCCGCCTTCGCGGTCGGCCGCACGCAAGAATTGCTCTACACCCTGGCGCGTCATTACGCCGAATGGGAGTTGCATCGCTGGACCGTGTTTCTGGACAGCCCAATGGCGATCGAAGCCACCGATGTCTATGCGCGGCATGCCGAGCTGTACGATGCCGAAGCGATGCGGATACAACATCGTCAAGGCAACCCCTTCGAGTTCCCGAAATTGCATTACAGTCACACGGCATTGCAATCGATGGCCATCAATCGCATCGAGTCGGGCGCCATCATCATCGCCGGCAGCGGCATGTGCGACGGCGGGCGCATCAAACATCACCTGAAGCATAATGTGTGGCGCGCGAACTGCCACGTGATCATCACCGGTTACCAAGCGCGCGGCACGCCCGGCCGCGCACTGGTCGACGGCGCGCACGCGTTGCGCTTGTGGGGCGAAACCATCCGCATCGCAGCGACGGTACACACCCTCGGCGGCTTGTCCGCGCATGCCGATCAAACGGGCTTGCTGGCATGGTATCGCGCGTTTCGCAACGCCCCGCCGGTGGCGCTGGTGCACGGCGAACCCGAGTCGATGAGCGTGCTGCACGCCTTGCTGGAACAGGATAATGTCAAGGTGTGGTCACCGCTGCCGAACAGTGTTTTGGATTTACTGGACTTGAGATTTATCGCGTCTGGATCGATAACATAGTGACTCTTACATAACCTCGGCCTGCCGTGAAAATCCGCCTGCTACCCAGCCAACGCGAGTTCGACCAGTTGCCCAACGAATCAGTGTTGGACGCGGCATTGCGTGCCGGGGTTGCCTTAGATTACGGCTGTACCGCAGGCACCTGCGGTAAATGCGTCGCGCGCGTGATCACTGGCGCCGTTACCAAAATCAGTCACAGCGATTTCATGTTGACGGAAGCAGAACGCGCACAAAATTCTGTACTGCTGTGCTGTAACAGCGCCACTACGGATGCGCTGCTGGAAGTGCATGAAGCGGAAGGAAGCGCCGATATCCCGTTGCAAACACTCGACCTGCGGGTACGCAAACTGGAAGTACTTTCCCCGCAGATGGTGCTCTTACATCTGCGCGCCCCGCGTTCCAACACGCTGCGTTTTTTGGCCGGTCAACGCGCGCAGCTCGACTTTGGCGCTGGCATCACGCGGCAATTGTCGATTGCCAGTTGCCCCTGCGACAGCTTGAATCTGCAATTCCATATTCCAGCGAGCGACGCGGCATTGTTTGCCCGCATACGTGAATTAAGTAGCAACGAGACAGTGAGGCTCCGTGGCCCCTTCGGTAGCTTCGTATTCGAAGAACACAGCGGCCGGCCCAGCATCTTCATCGCCTACGACAGCGGTTTTGCGCCGATTAAAAGTCTGCTGGAACACACCTTGTCGCTCGACCGCGAGCAGGCGGTGCATGTGCTGTGGCTGGCGGCACCGCACGGACACTACCTGCACAACTACTGCCGTGCGCTCACAGATGCTTTGGACAACGTGCACTACGTGCCGCTACTCAACGAGGGCGCAGGACATGATGTTTTGTCGCAGGCACTGAACTGTGTGGAAAATGCAGGCGGCTTCGATGTGTATCTGTCAGCACCGGGCGCAGCGCTTGCGCAAGCACACGCCGCATTAACCGAATGCGGCGTGTCAGCCGAACGGATTTTCAGTGAAGCTACCGATGCGGTATTTAATTTTGTAGGTTAACCGCCCTTTGAAGGCAGCTGCCGCTCCTGGCCTTACACGCTTACTCTTCTTCCTCGTCGTCGTCTTCCTCATCGTCGTCGTCGTCGAAGTCTTCATCATCGTCGTCGTCTTCGTCATCAACGTCGATACCTTTGACCACGTCGAGGTCTTCATCATCGTCGTCTTCTTCGTCGTCATCGAGATCTTCCAGATCTTCGTCCTCGAGTTCATCGAGGTCGTCAATATCTTCAATCTCGTCGATTTCATCGATTTCTATTGCGTCAGCATCGGCGTCTTCCGAGTCGCGGCGTCCCGCTGCCAAGCCCTGCGCATTCCACGCGTCTTGTCTTACGAAAACGACCGCCCAAGTGTTCAGGCGTGGCGCAGACGCGACTGAAATAAGGTTTTGCATAATGGGTTCCTCTATTTGACCGGTAGTGATTTGCAGCTGCACTAACGCCGCGGCATTAAAAAGTTTTGCGGTTAGAAAATCAAGCAACTAATTTTGCGTGATCCGCGTAGCCGGTATTTTATCAATTCAACCAGCGCACGCCCAGATACAAAATCGATCCCGCAAATATTCCTGCGGCCAGGTCGTCCAGCATGATGCCAAACCCACCTTGCACATGTCGATCCAGGCTGGATATCGGCCAGGGTTTCGCAATATCGAAGATACGAAATAACACGAAGCCAACGAGCAACCAGATTGCACCCGCCGGTGCCAAACTCATGGTCACCAGCAACCCGACGATTTCATCCCAGACAATTGCAGGATGATCGCTCGCACCCCAGTCGCGTGCCGCGCGTCCGCATATAAATACACCGGCCACGAACATCAACACGGTCACGCCGGCGTATTGCCATGCAGGCAACATTTGCGCCAGCCACACGATGGGAATCGCAGCCAGCGTTCCAAAGGTTCCTGGCGCGCGCGGGGCCAACCCGCTGCCAAAACCGCTGGCCAAAACATGTACTGGATTGCGCCAGTTCATCGGTACACGCGTGCTCATGACTTGGGTGTAACAAAATGATCGTAACCGCGCTGCGCCGGAACCAACGAACGGCCGTCATTCATTTGACAACGCACGCCGGGCATGGATTCGATCACGCCGACGCAACTGACGCCGCAGGCAAATCTACGAAATAATGCTTCCACGCGGGCGCGGTGCTGCGGTGCTGCGGTGAAACACAGTTCGTAGTCGTCGCCGGCGGATAACGGCAGATTCCAGTTACCGTTTCCAGCCGCATGAAATAATGTCGATACCGGAACCTGTTCGACAAAAATACGCGCCCCGGCCCGGCTCGCATCACACACATGCCCCAGATCCGCGAGCAAGCCATCGGAAATATCGATACAGGCACTGGCGATTTCACGCAACGCCAATCCTTCGTCGACCCGTGGTACCGGGCGCAACCAGCGCTGCGCGGCGAACTGCGCCGGAACCGGATCCAATACAATTTTCTTCAATGCTGCCTGTAACCCTAGCGCTGCATCGCCGAGCGTGCCGGTGACGAAGATCAAATCACCGGCGCGCGCACCGCGACGCTGCAATGCCTGCGTTTCCGGTACGAAGCCGTGCACTTGCACGCTAATACTCAGCGGTCCCCGCGTGGTGTTGCCGCCCACCAGCTGCACGCCGTGTTGTTGTGCCAATGCGAAAAAACCGGCACTGAATTGTTCCAGCCAGGGCTCGTCAATACGCGGCACCGTAAGCGCGAGCGTCGCCCATGCCGGTTGCGCCGCCATCGCCGCCAGGTCGCTCAGATTCACGGCGAGCGCGCGATAACCTAAATCCGCCGGGGCGATCTCCGGCAGAAAGTGCACGCCTTCGACCAAGGTATCGATGGACACCGCCAACGCCTGCCCTGAGGGCACCCGCAGTAATGCCGCGTCATCACCGATACCTAACGCAACATCAGCGCGCGTTACCGTCTGGCGCGTGAAATAGTTTTCGATCAGCTGGAATTCAGAAAGTGCCATGAGGTGGACCGCCGCCGGTAGACGAGGAGAGCAGTTCTTTGTAATACAACATAGACGAACGCCCCCATCCCCGCCTTGCAGAGGGAAGAGGCGTTTTCGCCGCAAACACCAGGACCTTTATGATTCTTATTCCGTTAATGGAACGCACCAACCAAGATACTACTTGCGCTTCGCCGCCACTTCTTCAGGACGCACGGTTTTTGCCACACTATCAAGAATGCTGTTGACGTATTTATGGCCTTGTTCGCCACCAAACGTTTTCGCTAATTCGATGGACTCGTTGATGACGACGCGGTACGGAATATCTTTTCGGTAGGCCAACTCATAAGCACCGATGCGCAAAATTGCACGTTCCACCGGATCGACTTCATGCAGCGGCCGATCGAGCTGCGGCTTCAAATATTCATCGAGCTCGTCGGCATGCACCGGTACCTTTGCGAGCAGCTCTTCGAAATAGCCACGCTCCGCGCCCTTGAGATTTTGATCCTCGGCGAATTGAGCGCTGATGTCGGCGGACGTTGATCCGGACACTTGCCATTGATACAAAGCTTGCAGCGCCAAACGCCGTGCCATGCTGCGTGGATTGCTCATCAGCGAAAACCTTTATGTTGTTAAAGAACGGAAACTGTTAAGAACGGCTACTTAGACTTAGCTTCGAGTTGCCGCAGTACACTCACCATCTCGATAGCGGTCAATGCAGCGTCGCTGCCTTTATTGCCTTCCGCACCACCGGCGCGTGCTTCGGCCTGTTCATTCGTGTCAGTAGTCAATACCCCGAAGCAAACGGGCAGATCGAACGTCAGGCCGACCTGCAGCAAACCATCGGTGCACGCGCGGCACACATATTCAAAATGCGGCGTGCCGCCGCGAATCACGCAACCCAATGCAATCAATGCATCGTAATGCGTGGAGCTAACTGCCAGCCGCTGCGCAGCGAGCGGGAGCTCAAATGCTCCCGGCACGCGCACCACGTTAATGTCGGCCTCCGCAACCCCGTGACTGCGCAACGCCGCCAGCGCGGCTTCGAGCAGGCTTTCGGTGATCGCCGCATTGAAACGGCTAACGACGATGCCGAAGCGCATGCCGCTTGCGTTTAGATCACCTGCAAAGGTGTTTGTACCGCTCATGAGATATTCATATCCGTAAATGTCAATACTTTGGTGGATAGATTCACACAACCACCCCGTCAGCTACGCTGCCACCCCTCCTCGAAAATGAGGAGGGGAGGAAAATTCTGTTCTCCCCTCCTCATTTTCGAGGAGGGGTGCCCCGCAGGGGTGGGGTGGTTGGTTACTTTAATTACACTCCACGTACTCAACCACTTCCAAGCCGAAACCCGCGATGCCGTGAAAACGTTTGGGGGCCGACAACACCCGCATTTTCTGCACGCCGAGATCGGCAAGGATTTGCGCGCCGATTCCATAGGCGCGGAAATGCACGTCGCGCTCGTGCGGCGGAAACGTCAGTCCGGAATCCGCAAGGTGGTAATTGTACATGCGTTTGACCACGTCTTTCGCATCATGCGGCGTCGCCAGGATCACGATCACGCCGGTGCCTTCATCGGCAATGCGGCGCATCGCATGACTCAGCGGCCAAGGTGAATCGGAACGCTCCAGGTGCAAGGCATCGCCCAAGAAATCGCTCATATGCACGCGCACCAGCGTGGGCTGGCCCGGCACGATGTCGCCGCGCACCAACGCGTAATGCAATAACCCGTCGAGATTGTCCTGGTAAGCAAGCAAATGAAAATCGCCGAAGTCGTTGCGTACTTCGCACACCGATACGCGTTCGATGGTTTTCTCATTACTCAAACGATAGTGAATCAGATCGGCAATCGTGCCGATTTTCAATCCATGCGCATCGGCCATTTTTTCCAGATCGGGACGGCGCGCCATGCTGCCGTCTTCGTTCAAAATTTCGACGATCACCGACGCCGCTTCGAACCCAGCGAGGCGGGCGAGGTCGCACCCCGCTTCGGTGTGTCCGGCGCGGGTCAACACGCCACCCGGCTGCGCCATGATCGGGAAGATATGGCCCGGCTGAACGATGTCGGTCGGTTTGGCATCGGATGCCACCGCCGCTTGCACCGTCACGGCACGATCCGCCGCCGAAATCCCGGTGGTCACGCCGCGTGCCGCTTCGATCGACACGGTAAAATTGGTCGCGTGCTTGTCGTTGGTGTCGCTGACCATCAATGGCAAACGTAATTGTTCACACCGGGCACGGGTGAGGGTCAAGCAAATCAACCCCCGTCCGTAACGCGCCATAAAATTGATATCTTCGGCACGCACCGCACTGGCCGCCATCAGCAAATCGCCTTCGTTTTCACGATCTTCATCGTCCATGACGATGACCATCTTGCCTAACCGTAGATCGGCGAGAATTTCTTCGATGGTGTTTAAAGGACGCATGGGTGTAAGTGAACCTTATGTCAGTAAATTCAAAAAGTAGAAACTCTTCCCCTTTGCAGGGGGAAAGAACTCTCCATTGTTTAGTGCGCAACACAATTTAACTACCGCTCCAGCAACCGCTCCAGATAACGGGCGATCAAATCCACTTCGATATTCACACGCGTACCGGCCACATTGTCGCCCAAGGTGGTTTGTTGCAATGTGTGGGGCACAAGGTTGACAGTAAATCTCACGCCGCTCACTTCATTTACAGTCAGACTCACGCCGTTGACGCAAACCGAACATTTCACGGCGATATACTTGGCCAAGTCCTTGGGCACTTCGACGCTGACGCGCAGACTCTGGCCTTCGTTGCGCTGCTCCACGATGCAGCCGACGCCGTCGACATGCCCGCTGACCAGGTGTCCGCCCAGACGGGTGGTCGGCAACAAGGCGGTTTCCAGATTCACCCGGCTGCCGATATGCAGTTCGCCGAGCGTCGTACGCGCCAGGGTTTCACCCGACACGTCGCACCAAAAACCGTCGCCGGTAAAAACTGTCGCGGTCAGGCACACACCGCTCACGGCGATGCTGTCGCCGACGTGCGCATCCGACAAATCCAGCACGCCGGTGGCAATGCGCAGGCGCTGCTCCGCGCCGCGCGGTTCGACGGCGGCAAGCGTACCGACAGCTTGGATAATTCCTGTGAACATATTTTGCCTGTCCAGTGTGAGCCACGCTATTTGGAACTTCGGGAGCGCGGCCATCCTGGCCGCTTTCTTCTATTCTGGCGGGCTGGAAGTCCGCGTTCCCAGCTTCGCAATAATCCGCACATCCTCGCCGACCATGCGCACATCCGTGAGTTCCAACGATACCGCGTCCGCCAACGCCGAAAAACTAGGCAATTGGAATAGACCGCGCGCCGTATCGCCTAATAATTTGGGCGCGACGTACAAAATTAATTCATCGACCAAGCCCGCCTGCAGCAACGCGCCGCTGAGTGCGGCACCCGCTTCGACCCAAACTTCATTGCACTGTTCCTGCGCCAGGCGCGCAAGCATCACATCGAGTTGCAGCTCCGGCAGCGTCACCACCTGCACGTTGCTGCGTTGTAATGCAGCAGCCTTTTGCGAATCGTTCGCCGTCGTGAAAATCAGGGTTCTCCCCGGCTGCACCAGCAATTTAGCGGTGGGCGCCATGCGCAACTGCCGATCCAATACCACGCGCAACGGTTGCCGCACCGGCTTCTGACCCGTATCGATGCGAACTGTCAAGCTCGGGTCATCCGCCAACACCGTACCGATACCGGTGACGATGGCCGAGCTGCGCGCGCGCCAGCGCTGCACATCCAAACGCGCCGCGTCACCGGTAATCCACTGACTCCGGCCGTTGGCCAAGGCGGTTTTTCCGTCCAGACTCAGCGCCGATTTGCAACGCACCCACGGCCGCCCGCTGCGCATACGCTGCACGAAACCGGGATTGAGTGCCAGAGCTTGGCTTTCTAACAGTCCGCTTTCGACTTCAATCCCGGCGTCCCGCAACTGTTGCAGGCCTTTACCACCCACCTTGGGATTCGGATCGGTCATCGCCGCAACCACACGCACCACTCCGGCGGCGATCAATGCATCCGTACACGGCGGCGTTTTGCCGTGATGACAACACGGCTCCAGCGTCACGTACGCGGTCGCGCCGCGTGCCTGCGTACCCGCGTTCTGCAACGCATGAATTTCCGCATGCGGCCCGCCCGCGACGGCATGCCAGCCGCTACCGGCCACCACACCATCTTTCACCAGCACGCACCCGACTCGCGGGTTGGGGTCGGTGCTATACAACCCGCGCTGCGCGAGTTGTAGGGCGTGGGACATGTGGGTGTAGTCGTCGGGAGTGAACACAGAATCGTCATCTCAAAAATTGTGCTGGCTTTTTACTCCTTCCCCCTGGAGGGGGAAGGAACTCTTTGTTTCGACCTATCAATTTTCAAACGAACTGCGATTTCCATCCTCACTTCGGCTTCTTGCGCGGCTCGCCCTCCGGCAGCAACGCCAACTGTTTTTCTTTCAACTCTTGCGACGGCTCTTGTTCCAAGCGGTCGATTTCTTCGCGAAATGCATTCACGTCCTGAAAACTGCGGTACACCGACGCGAAGCGCACGTAGGCGACTTGATCGAGCTGGCGCAATTCATCCATCACCAGATCGCCCAGCACGCGCGATGCGATTTCGCGTTCGCCCATTTCCAGCAGGCGCCGCTTGATGTGACTGAGCGCGGCGTCCACGGACTCGGTGTTGACAGGCCGTTTTTCCAGCGCCACTTGCATGCTGGAACGCAGCTTGTCTTCGTCGAACGGTTCGCGGCGGTTGTCGTTTTTGATCACGCGCGGCATCACCAGCTCGGCGGATTCAAACGTGGTGAAACGCTCGGCGCAACTCTGGCATTCGCGCCGCCGCCGCACCATATAGCCTTCGTTCGCCAAACGCGAATCGATGACCTTGGTATCTTCAACTCCGCAGAAGGGACAGCGCATAAATTACGTAGGCTGGGTTAGCCGCCGTCGCGGCGTAACCCGGCACGCTCCAGCCAGATTATTGGTATACCGGAAACTTCTTGCATATCGCCAACACCTGGCCCTTCACGCGTTCGATGGTCTTGGTATCGGCGACGTTGTCGAAGATATCGCAAACCCATTCGGCGAGTTCTTTGACTTCCGCTTCTTTAAAACCGCGCGTGGTCACGGCGGGCGTGCCGATGCGAATACCGCTGGTTACGAACGGCGATTGCGGATCGTTCGGCACCGCGTTTTTGTTCACGGTGATGTTGGCCGAGCCTAACGCGGCGTCGGCATCTTTGCCGGTGATTTTCTTGTCGATCAAGTCGACCAGGAACAAATGATTGTCGGTGCCGCCCGATACGATTTTATAACCGCGCTTTTGTATTGCCTTGGCCATCGCACGTGCGTTGGTCACGACTTGCTGTTGATACGCCTTGAACTCCGGTTGCAGCGCTTCCTGAAACGCCACCGCTTTAGCGGCGATCACGTGCATTAACGGCCCGCCCTGCGTGCCGGGAAACACCATGGAATTCAGCTTCTTTTCGACATCGGGGTTGCCGTTGGCCAAGATCAAGCCACCGCGCGGACCGCGCAAAGTTTTATGCGTGGTGGTGGTGGTGACGTCGGCGATCAGCACCGGGCTCGGATAACACCCGGCGGCCACCAGCCCCGCAACGTGCGCCATGTCGACAAATAAATAGGCGTTGATTTTGTCGGCAATCTCGCGGAAGCGTTGCCAGTCCACCACGCGTGAATACGCGGAGAACCCGGCGACGATCATCTTGGGTTTGTGCTCCAACGCAAGCGTTTCGACTTGGCCGTAGTCGATCTCGCCGGTGGCGACATTCAAACCATATTGCACCGCGTTAAAAATTTTGCCGGAGAAATTCACCTTGGCGCCATGCGTGAGGTGGCCGCCATGCGCCAAGCTCATGCCCAAAATCGTATCGCCCGGTTGCAGCAGCGCCAAGTACACCGCCGCGTTCGCCTGCGAACCGGAATGCGGCTGCACATTCGCATACGGCGCGGCGAATAATTTCTTGGCGCGCTCAATCGCCAGCGTCTCGACCACGTCGACAAACTCGCAACCGCCGTAGTAACGCTTGCCGGGATAACCTTCGGCGTATTTATTGGTGAGCAGCGTGCCCTGCGCCTGCAACACGCGCGGGCTGGCGTAATTCTCCGATGCGATCAGTTCGATGTGTTCTTCCTGGCGGCGCGCTTCGCCCTGAATCGCGCGCCACAAGGCATCGTCAAAACCGGCTATGGCCATGCTTCTGTTAAACATTGGTTTCCTCAGTGAAAGCGGACGCGGTGCGCGTGGGCGCACATTCTAGCAAGACACCGGTTGGGATTCGAGCGGCATCAATCGCGCGGACGGCGCAGCGCCGGGGCGATATGATAGGCCATCGTCATCTTGCGCAACGCGTATGAAACCACCCAAGAAGATCACCGACGCCGACGTGGATCTGTTTCGCAACGCCGTCGCGGATGTGAAACCGCTACCGCAAAAGAATCTACACGCGCCGGCCGCCGCGAAAAAGACACGCCGCCGTTCGAGCGAACCGGCAGCGCCGATCTACACCCTGGAAATCGACGACGTCACCCCGCTGCAACCCGGCGAACTCCTGGAATTCGCCCGCAGCGGCATCGCGCCGCGCACCCTGGCGCAACTGCGGCGCGGCGACATCACCCCCACCGCGACGCTCGACCTGCACGGCTACCAAGCCAAACCCGCACAACTCGCCTTGCATGAATTTCTGCGCGGGTGCGCAGCGCAAGACACGCGTTGCGTACGCATCATCCACGGCAAAGGCCGGGGTGCGCACGCTGCGGCGCCGGTATTAAAAAGTATCGTCAACCACTGGCTGCGCGAGCAGGCGCAGGTATTGGCATTTTGCTCCGCCCCACCCAACGACGGCGGTGCGGGCGCGGTGTATGTGATGCTCAAACGTTCCATTCGAGATACTGCGCGCACAAATGTCTAGAAGTGACACTCCAAAGCAGTCTGTCACGCTGAATCCTGCAACAAACAACATTTCTTGTATTTCTTGCCGCTACCGCAGGGACAGGGGTCATTACGGCCGACCTTGGGTGCGGCACGAATGAAGGGCACGTCGCCCGAAAACGAATTTCCGCCACCCGCTTCGATGCCGTCCCACTCGTCTTCGTATTCATCCACGAGCGGCGCGTGAAGTTCGGTTTCCCAGCGTTGCCGGCGGAGTTCGATTTGCGCAGGACTGTAAAACGCCCAAGGATCTTGGAAGTGCTCCCATTCCGGTTTGTCCTGCATCGCCGCATACGCATCGCGCACGTCGCTGCTGGCGAACATCACACCCCAGCCTGATTGCCGCGCGGCCAGATCGTCGAGCAGCGCGCGATGCCGCTCGCGCGGGAATTCGAGCAGCAACATGCAAGCGCACAGTCGTGTATCCCAATCTTCTGGTTCGCCGGCGGCGATCTCCGCCGCCCAGTCGAGCGCGCTGTCAAGCATTGGCCCGCGCTGCGCGAACGCAACCACGCAGGCTATGGCCTGCGCGCGGATGAACCAGTCGAAAGTGCGATTCGTGCCGAGCGCGCGCAACGCGGGCAGCACGTCGTCCGGCTTATTGCGAAACAACGCAGGCCAGAATGCATCGAGCCAGTCGTCTGGACCGGCACCATCCTCTTCCGCCAGACGCAGCATGAAATCTGCCAATAACTGACCCGCACGCGCCCCCGGAATCAGCCCCAGGATCATGGCCGTGTGCAACAGCAGCCACCATTCGCCGCGCGTGGCCGCCTCGTCCCAATAGCGATCATCCTCGATCACTGCGCTCAAACACTGTGCCATCGCGTCGCCGTGGGCCGCGCACGCGTCGATGACGTTGCGCGGCACGCGGTCTTCGTCGCGAATCATTAATGCCAGCAATGCTTCAGGATCGAGCCCGGCCAGCTCAGCGCCGGAGTAAACCGGCGTAGGCGGCACGGCAGCGAGCGCGCGATTACCCAAGCGTGTGTTAATAGTGTCGAGATCAAACGCCTCGGGATCGAAATCGCCGAGCCATTAAAGTTGCTCCGCATGCTCCCCGCGGGTGGGATCACGTAGCACTTCGAGCAAATTTTTGTAGCCGTAAGTTCCGCCGCAGTCTTCGGGCGGGCAGGCGCGCGCGCCTGCGAGGCACACGGGGTAATGCACGCTGGGTTCCGGTTCAAGCACTTTTTCGATGTTGAGTTCGTGCTCCCAACTGTCCCCGAAGTCGTATTCGTAAATCAGCTTGTCACCCACGCCGGCGATGTCAGCCAGCCGAACTTTACGCTCGTCGACGGTGTTACCCAACGGATCGGGTTCCCCGTAGTTGTTACGGCCGGCACGGAATCCATGCAGGTGATCGTTCTCCCAGCCCATCACGATTTGCAGCACGTCGTGCAGCTGGTCGAGCCGGGTGTCACTCTTGACCTGAATGCGCCGCCAGACCGGCAGATCGAGATTCTGCAGCGTGACTTTGATCTGATAGATACTCATGGCGCGGCCTCCGTTGCTCGCATGCATTTATCGTGATGGGTGAACACCGTAATTTTATTACTAACCCCGCTCGGTCTGAATCATCTTTTTCAAACGGTCAAGATCAGCCGCCTTCGACTTCACACGCAGACGGATACCCTCGGCTTCGTATGCCTCATGCACGATGCGCATCTTGGCGCGGATTTCACCTACCGCACCTTTCGCGGTATACGGCACAAATATTTCTTCTTCGACCATGTCGCGTTCGGCGAACTGTAGTATGCGTTCGCGTAGCGCTTGAATATCCGCAGGATTACGCGTTGAAATCAGCATGGCATTGGGGACTTCGCTACGCAGCGCTGCTTGCTGCACCTCATTCAAACGGTCGGACTTATTCAGCAACAGAAGCTGCGGCGCGTCTTGCACGCCGACCTCGCGCAACACCTCGTTCACAATGTCAAGCTGCGCACGAAACGTCGCATCGGCGGCATCCACCACATACAGCAGCAGCGACGCATTGCGTGCTTCGTCGAGCGTGGAGCGGAACGAGGCGACCAGATCGTGCGGCAGTTTTTTAATGAAACCGACCGTGTCCGAAACCAGGATTCTGGGCTGGGTTTCCGGCTGCATGGCGCGCACCGTAGTGTCGAGCGTGGCAAATAATTTATCTTCCACCAGCACGTCGCTGCCGGTCAGCGCGCGCATGGTCGAAGACTTGCCGGCATTGGTGTAGCCCACCAGCACCACGCACATCTGCTCGGCCCGCTGCGCGCGGCGATTGCTCTGCTCTTGTTGCACGCTTTCTAATTCATGCTTGAGTTCGGCCAAGCGGTCGCGCACTTTGCGCCGGTCCAGCTCCAGCGCGCTTTCGCCCGAACCGCGCCCGGATTGCCGTTCCTTGCCGCCGCCCAACTCGCGCAAGCGCGGCGCTAAATAATTCAGGCGCGCGATTTCGACTTGCAACTTGGCCGCACGCGTTTTGGCGTGGCGGCTGAAAATTTCAATGATCACACCGGTGCGGTCCAGCACTTCGACACCCAGCGCATTTTCGACATTGCGCATTTGCGACGGCGTTAAATCGCAGTCGAACACCACCACGGTGGCGAGTTCTTGCGGAACGTCCGCTGCCGGTACCGGGCTTGACTCCTCTTCTTCGGCATCGCCGGAGGGTTGCGCGGCGCGCTCAACAACACCCTTTCCGCCGGTAAAACGCGCAAGTTCCTTCAGCTTGCCCTCACCGACCACCGTGACCCCGGCGGTGGAGGGCTGGCGTTGCGACTGCGTGCCGATGACGCGATAGCCCAGCGTGGTCACCAAGCGTTTGAGTTCGGCAAGCGATTCTTCCGCATCGGCATCGGTCACTTTGGGCGTGCGGATCGACACCAGCAAGGCCCGGGTATGTTCCGCTTCTTGTGTGGCTTGCATGGCATGTCTCAATGAACAATCGGGTGCATCGTACGCCAATGCCGGCGGACTTACGAAACGTGCTGAACAACCGAAACCCTACGCCCCATCACTTCCGGTTGTAATCACCACGACATCTCGCTACTCTCTGCTCAAGGTGTATATTTTGTGAAAGTCTATGCTCACGCGTCGCCAACAACAAGCTTTGGAATTCATCCGGGCGTACATCGCCCGGCATGCGCACGCGCCCAGCTTGGCGGAAATCGCCGCCGGAATGGGCGTCGCCTCGGTGTCGCTGGCGCACCGTTATACCCAGGCCCTGGCCGACGCCGGGCATATTAAATTACGGCCCGGCCGTAAGCGCGCCATCGAAGTGGCGGAGCAAAAACGCCCGGCGCACATACTGCCCCTCATCGGCAAAATTGCGGCCGGCCAACCCATCGAAGCGCTGCCCGGCGCCGACGAAATCGACTTAAGCGTATTTTTCACGGGCCCCGGCCGCTTTGTGCTGCGTGTGCAAGGCGACTCGATGGTGGAGGACGGCATTCTCGACGGCGACATGGTGATTGTGGAAAAACGCGCCACCGCCAACAACGGCGAAATCGTCGTCGCGCTCATCGACGGCAACGACGCCACGCTGAAACGCTTTCACCTCAATCGCGACGGCAGCGTGACGCTGCGCCCCGCCAATGCCGCCCTGCCGCCGCTGCGTTACAGCGCCAAACGCGTGCAGATTCAGGGCGTGGTGGTGGGTCAAATGCGTTCGTATCGCTAATGACCACGGCAAATAACTCTCGACCAGGCCCCTCCGTCCTGTGGCCGCGCGCCATCATCCTGGTGGATATGAACTGCTTTTTCGCCGCAATCGAGCAGCTCGATTTTCCCGAGTTGCGCGGGCGTCCGGTCGCCGTCACCAACGGCGCGCAAGGCACCTGCATCATCACCAGCTCGTACGAAGCGCGCGCCTATGGCGTCAAGACCGGCATGCGGCTCAAAGAAGCGCGCCGTCTGTGCCCCGATATTATTCAAGCTCCGGCACGCCCGCAGCGTTATGCGCGCATCTCCACCGCGATCATGCAATCGTTACAAGAATTCACGCCCGACGTTGAAGTGTTCTCGGTCGACGAAGCATTTCTCGACATTACCCACTGCCAGCGGCTACTGGGCACGCCGCAGCACATCGCGCAGCGCGTAAAGCAAACCGTATTTGCCGCGTCTGGGCTGCTGTGTTCCGTGGGCGTGAGCGGCGATAAATGCACGGCAAAATTCGCCGCCAAACTGCAAAAGCCCGACGGCCTGGTCGTGATCCCGCCGTGGGAAGCCCGCGAACGCCTGCGCAACGTGCCCGTCACACAACTGAGCGGCATCAAAGACGGCATCGGCGGCTACCTCGCCAAGCACGGCGTGCATGTGTGCGGCGACATGGAGAAAATCCCGATCAGCGCGCTGACGCAACGCTTCGGCGGCCTGGGCCGGCGCATCTGGCTCATGTGTCAAGGACTGGACCCGTCGCCGGTCATCACTACCGTGGCGCCGCCCAAATCGCTGGGCCACGGCAAGATCATGCCGCCCAACACGCGCGACCGCCGCGTAGTGCTGACTTACCTGCAACACATGAGCGAGAAAATCGGCGCGCGCCTGCGCCTGCATCAATTGCAGGCGCGCACCTTCGCCATCGGCTTGCGCACCCAAGACGGATGGATCGGCGGCAACGTGCGCGAAGCCCAGCCCAGCAACGACGGCGGCCTGCTCGCGCAACGCTGCCGCGAGGTGCTCGCGCAATGCTGGAGCGGGGAAGGTATTTTTCAAGTGCAAATCACCGCGCTCGACCCGCAATCAAAATATCAACAACTGGATTTATTCAGCGCCTTGTCCGGCAAACGCGATGCGCTCAACGCCGTGATGGACGATGTGAACCGGCGTTACGGCGAATTCACCCTCGCCCCCGCGAATTTACTGGGCCGCTCCGCCATGCCGAACGTCATCGCCCCCGCATGGAAACCGTACGGCCACCGGCAAACGATTTAGGGGCCTGGTTGTGATAATTAAAGACTGTATTTAATTTCGATCGCACGCGCTCAGGAGCAGATTGCTGCGGAACATACCGGATTGCGGCAAATCGCTCGAAGGTTGATCCACGCGGCGATGCACGTAGCGCCCCTCGGCCATGTCGCCCGGACAATAATCGTATTCGTTGACCATACGCGCGGGCAGCAACGGCAAATCGCCGGAGCATTCCGGAAAGGTCAATGGGAGTTCTTGCTGGGTGTGTTCCGTCATCGATAAACCCTCAAAAAAGAACGCGTCCTATGTATTGGATCACCGCAGAAAAACAGCAAGGGCGCCACCCCAAGGGCAGCCGGACATTGACGCCCAATGGCGATCTGCGTGTTACACTGTCTTACAGATACTCCTGCGAGGTAAAGCCATGGGCACCCTGACGATCCGTCTGGACGACAAACTGGAACGCGAGCTTAACCGGCTTGCCAAAACCCAACACAAGACCAAGAGCGAGATTGCACGCGAACTGTTACGCCGGCACATCCTCGTACGCGAGCTGGACGACATCCGCAATAAGCTGCGCCCCTATGCCGAAGCGGCGGGCCGCCTGACCGACGAAGATTTTTTCCGGGACATCTCTTGAGGATTTTTTTCGACACCAATGTCCTGGCCAGCGGGTTGATGGGGCATGGGCTGTGCCGTGATCTGTTGGATCGTGTCGTATTCGAGCACGTGGTGGTGCTGGGCGCTCCGGTCCACGAAGAACTGCGCCGGGTGCTGACATCCAAGTTTCGTGTTCCAGCCAGCCTCTGGCGCGAACTGGACAAGAGGCTGCGCGAATTCGAACAGGCACCCCCGGCCAACGTTCCGCTGGCCGTGGCCATTCCAGATCCCGACGATATTCCCGTCCTCGCTTGCGCCATCGCCGCCAAGGTTGACCTCTTCGTCACCGGCGACAAGGCGCTGCTCGACCTGGGCCAAGTCGAGAGCTTGCCTATCCTCTCGCCAAGAAACCTGTGGACGAAGCTCACCACAGCCAACGCCTGAGCACCGGGCTCATGCTGTAGCTACAAGGCGTCGTCATGAAAGCCACCGTCCGCGAACTTAAACCAGCTATCGGCATACTTCAAACGCGCCCAGCGCGGCGAAGATATCATCGTGACCTGGCACGGAAGTGGGGAGACATGCGCACGAAACTGAAGTAGCGCGCGCTACGGCAACTGTATCTCGACACCATCAAGCGTTACTCGCTTCAATCCTCGCGCGCTCGTGAGAGCGCGCGCTG
>JACQEQ010000258.1 GCA_016200445.1 Gammaproteobacteria bacterium
ACCCGAATTTCAATACAACAAAGTCGGTACCTCCGCCTACTCGGGAACCTCTGTGCCGCAACGCCTGAACGAAGATGTAACCTGGAAAATGAACACGCAGCTGCGGCTCGAAGCCGCGGTGCGTTCACGCGATGAACAGTGGAGCATGGGCGCGTCGATCGATACCACCGCCGTGGAAGATCCGCTGGGTCATGACTACCAATGGGTTGCCGCAGGCACGGCCTACACGCCGCGAACCGGATGGGTCCCAGGACTGCACGCGGCGTATCAGGTCAACACGCGCGGCTCCAAACTGCGCTACGTCACCACGGGCCTGACGCTGTTCAACACCTTATCGTTCGACATGACGCGCAGCATTGACACCGTGCATCTCGAATCAAACGATGTCTTGTCTATCCATGGCCGCTACCCGCGCAGCGTGATTTACAACTTGCTATTGGAAATTGTTATCTAGCGCGCAGGGAGTCATGACTTGACTAATGCAAGTGTGAATAGACATAGCAACACACGATGCCGATCTCATCACGGACCACTCAAACCGGTGACCGTCATCGGGGCGCCGGAATTGGTGGTGCTGCCGTTGCCGAGTTGGCCGTAGAGGTTGTATCCCCAACACTGTACTGCGCCGGTGCTGATGAGTGCGCAGAGGTGTCCGAATCCTGAAGTCAACATCGTGACCGTGCCGCTCAGGCCAGTGACCGTCACCGGTGTATTGGAACTTGTGGTGCTGCCGTTGCCGAGCTGGCCGTAGAGGTTATATCCCCAACACTGTGCTGTGCCCACGTTGGATAGTGCGCAGGTGTGTTGCGCTCCCGCAGTCAACGTGAGTACTGAACCGCTCAGGCTGGTGACCGTGACCGGGGTGGTGGAGCTGGTGTTGCTGCCATTGCCGAGTTGGCCGTTCGTGTTAAAGCCCCAACACTGTATCGCGCCGACACTGGTAAGCGCACAGGTGTGTTGGTTGCCTGCGGCCAGAGTGGTTACCGAACCGCTCAGCCCGGTGACGGCGACCGGGGTTGTGGAATTCATGGTGCTGCCGTTGCCGAGTTGGCCATAGGAGTTGTATCCCCAGCACTGCATTGCCCCCGCGCTGGTTAGCACGCAGTTGTGTTGAGTTCCGGCCACGAGCGTTGTTGTCGATGCACTTAGGCCGGCGACCGTGACCGGGGTGCTTGAATTCGTGTTCGTGCCGTTGCCCAGTTGGCCGTTCGCGTTATAGCCCCAACACTGCACAGCACCGGCGCTGGTCAGCACGCAGTTGTGATAGTTGCCTGCGACCAACGCCGTCACTTGCCCGCTAATGCCTGTGACCGTCACGGGACTGTTGGAACTCGTCGTGCTGCCGTTGCCGAGTTGGCCGTAGGCGTTGTATCCCCAACACTGCACGGTGCCCAGGCGGGTCAGTGCGCAGGTGTGCTGAGACCCGGTGGCCAGTGCGGTCACTGGACTGCTCAGGCCCGCCACGGTCACGGGGATCATTGATCTTACGGTGTTGCCGTTGCCCAGTTCACAGAAGTAATTATCGCCCCAACAAACTACCGGGCCTGCGTTGGACAACGCGCAGGTGTGCGAAACCCCGGTCGCGATTTTCGACGCAATCCGTGTGATGGCCGGTTCTGCAAAAGTTACCGTGACATTGCAATCCGCAGTAATGGCGCCTGTTGTATACACATCTCCGGCGAGAGTTCCGCTGCATCCGACGGCGGTGATACTGGCAACGCTGAAACCGGTATCCGCAGTTACGGCCAGCAGCGTGCTCACGCCTTGCGCGACGCTGACACTGGCCGGTGTGATGCTGCCCCCGGCGCCAGCGCTGGCGGTTACGGTAAATAGGTTTGCCACAAAGCTGGCTGTGACTGTGCAGTTGGCGGTGATCGGTCCGGTTACGTAGGTGTTACCGGTGAGCGTTCCGGTGCAACCAGATGCCGTAACACTCGCAATGCGGAAGCCGCTATCCGGTGTCACGGTGAGAGTCGCTGTTGCATCCTGGATCACACTCGCCGTGCCGGGCGTGATGCTACCGCCAGCACCAGCAAGGGCATTCACCGTATAGGTGTTGGTACCAGCTTGGGTGGAAAAGGCCGTTGTAACCGTGCAGTTCGCCATGATGGGGCCAGTTGTATACGTCATGCCGGCGAGGCTTCCACTGCAGCCAGCGGCAGTGACGCTGGCAATGTAAAAACCGGTGTCCGGTGTGATCGACAAGACCGCTTTAGCACCCGAAGCGACGCTGGTACTGAGCGGCGAGATGCTGCCACCGGCACCCGCAATTGCGCTCACCGTAAACGTGTTTGCTGCAAAAGTGACTGCCACGGTGCAGTCTGAACTCAGCGGGGCAGTCAGGTAGTTCGTCCCAGACAGTGTTCCGGTACAGCCGCTGGGCGTTACGCTGGCAATGCCAAAGCCGCTCTCTGGTATCACTGTCAATGTGGCACTCGTGCCTTGAGCAACGCTGATGCTGGTCGGCGAAATGCTGCCGCCCACACCGGCGCTGGTGTTGACAGTAAAGAAATTGGTGATGGCAACAAAGCTTGCGGCCACGCTGCAATCTGCAGTGATGGAGCCGGTGACGTAACTCGTGCCGGTCAGCGTCCCGGTGCAGCCGTTGGGCGTAATACTCGCAATGCGAAAGCCGCTCTCGGGTGTCACCGTTAGCGTGGCGCTTGCACCTTGTTCAACGCTGACGCTGAGCGGCAAAATGCTGCCGCCGGCAGCCGCACTGGCGCTGACCGTAAAGAAATTGGTGAGGGCAACAAAGCTTGCGGTCACGCTGCAATCTGCGGTGATGGGATCGGTGACGTAATTCGTGCCGCTCAACGTCCCGGTGCAGCCGCTGGGCGTAACACTCGCAATGCGAAAGCCGCTCTCGGCTGTCACCGTCAACGTCGCGCTCGTGCCTTGCGCGACACTGATACTGGCGGGAGAAATGCTGCCGCCGGTCTGCGCAGTGGCGTTCACGGTATACGTTGGCGTGCCTATTTCCGTAGGCATTTCCGTCGGTGTTTCTGTTTGCCGCGCGTTGCCGCCGCTGTCGCTACAACCCGCAGCGAAAACGCTAAACACAAATGCAAACGCAAGAATAAAGTGGCGTGTTGTTAACATACGAGCGGCTTTCCTGTAATGGCAGCAGACGATGGACTATGCAGCCAAGCTGCAGAGCGCGTTTTATTGTCATTTCCTGGCACCGGATGGCTATCTAGCAAGTGCAGGCCATGTAAAACGCGCGGGACGACCATCCCAACGCTCGAAGAATGCAAATGGCAAGCCAGCTAGAACAGGCGCGAAGTTCGAAGTAATTCGTACGATGATTTCAGTGAGGACTTATTAATAAAAATGCCGTTGGTGTGTTTATCGGGCGTGTACGGGTTGACTGATCGCGCGAGTGTGAGAATACGAAGACAGAGAAAGTTCTTTTCTGAACATTGACGTGCCCTATCCAATTTTTTTGGAGTGAGACGTGGTTATTCTCGGCCTACTCATGCCCGAGTTATGCTAACCAAACAATACAGAAATCAGGGATCGAAACGGGTTATGTTGAAATGTAAATGTGGATCAATCCAAACAATTGTTCAGCGTACGACGGTAATTTTGTTGTTCGTTCTTTCCCCACTCCTAGCCAGCTGTGGCAGTGGAGATGGCGCAAACACCGTAGCTGATTCCACAAATCCTGGCTCGATCGTCACCGTAAGCGCGAAATCGCTGGCTTTCGCAGCAGTCAGAAGCGCTGCGTTGCCACCGTCACAGGACATTGTGCTCACGGTGAATTATCCGCCACCCTATGTTGCTGGGGTTGCCTATCCGCCGGGAGTCACGCCTGCCGCATGGCTCGGAGTTACCGCGACCGGTTCAAGCGGCCAATTTATATTCCGCTTTGCCGTTAACACCACGCAACTATCACCTGGCACCTATACGACCACCGTGGGCGTTGGCATTGGGCAGTCCGATGGAACGATCATCGCGTACGAGACAGTTGCAATCAGCTACGTGGTCTCCAGCCTGGGTGCTGCGACTGGCGCACTCAGCTTCGCGTACGAGCGCGGACAACCCGCACCCCAAAAACAACTTAGTCTGCTGGGTTCCGGAAATTGGACCGCATCTGCGGATTCTTGGCTGAGCTTGAGCGCCAACTCCGGAACGTTACCCGCCACGATCATGGTCGGCATCGACCCGGCGAATGCCGCCGGTTTAGCCACCGGCGATTATTCAGGCACGATTACCTTTACACGTACGGGATCCAGCGAGACGGCCAGCGTCAAAGTCGCATTGAAGGCGTATGCAGGGTCGCATCGATTACGGGTGTCTAACGATGGCGTTGCGTTTGCAACGACCCCCGGGCGGTCAAATCTATCGCGAACCATGTCGGTGACGGATAACTTCGGCATGACTACCAGTTGGTCCGCGAGCGCAGATCAGTCTTGGCTCACGGTGACTTCGAGCGGCACCACACCTGGCTCGCTGGTACTCACGGCAAATGCGGCTGGCCTTGCAGCCGATAATGTCTATACCGCCACCGTTTCGATTATCTATGGCGACAGCACGATTCAAAACATCGCGACAATCAATGTAGGTCTGTGGGTAGGATCGGCAACGCCAATGTCCCCGGCCAGTGTCAGTGGCCTGTTCACCCAGGTAGTCGCAGACCCGGTTCGTCCCTATGCATATGCGCATAGCGCGGGAACGGAGCTCGCGGTATATAACGTCTATACCGGTGCTTTGGTCAGGACGATCAACGCGGTCGCCGGCCAAGCAGGCCATATGGCGATCAGCAGTGATGGGCGCCGGTTGTTTGTTGTCGATGATCTCAACAACAAAATTGTGCCCATCGATCTCAACGACTTCTCCGTCGGTACGCCCTGGCCATCGGGCGCGCGGGCGAGCGGCATGTATCTTTCCTACGCACGTAGCAATGACATGGGTCTGATCGTTACCGGCTATGGAAACATATTCCGCACAGACGGTGTAAAACTGACGCAAACCTTTGGCGATAGCTTAAGTAACTACTCTGAAATTCCGGCAGCAAGTAGCGATGGAACACAGCTGTGTCATGTCAACACGGGTACCAGTCCGTACACCGTGGTCTGCCATTCGCTTTTCTACGGCTATTCGACAGGGGACGCGATGCTGGGTCTGTCGAAGTCACTTAGATCCGGAGGCAGTGATGGGCGTGACATTGCACTGAACGCCGATGGCTCGCTGGTTTACGTGGCCGCCGGCGCGCCATACGCGTTCCTCGCTTATAACACCGCCACGATGGAGACCGCGCAGACGTTGGCTGCCAGTTCTTACCCGAACACAATCGAAATCGCCGCTAACGGACTCGTCTTCGGCGGGATCGATACAACCGGCTCAAACGACGTTTGGGTTTATGATTCGAGCGGCGTGCTATCGACCATGTTCAGCACCAGTAGCCTCGTATCGGGCCAGCTCGCATTGTCGGGTGACAGTCTGCGCATGATCACCCTGGAACGCGGGCCGGACATTACGGGATTGGCGCTGCGCACGATCCCGTAATCCAGCTCAATTCGCAATAGTGGGTGAATTTCATTTACCACCACGTGTGCCGGACCCGCTAAAACGGACACGGGCTAAACCCTTTGATCCGTTCGCCGGTCACCGGATGGTCAAATTCAAGTGTGGTTGCATGCAGCATCAGACGCTTGGCCATGAAGAATGCTACAGGCCACAACCCAAAATGGGATGGCCGATTTCTCTGCTGTGAATCCGTAATTGATGGGTGCGCCCCGACATGGGCTTGAACAGCACGCGTGTCGTCGCGGGATGCTGTAATCGCTCGATGACTTCGTAGTGGGTCGATGCGCTTTTGCCCGTGTCATGACATATTTTCTGCAACGGAAAATTGGG
>JACQEQ010000259.1 GCA_016200445.1 Gammaproteobacteria bacterium
ACGGCGACCACAGCGTGCCGCCCGGTGAAGTCGCAACGATACGATTTAAAATTACCGCTCCATTGCGCGCTGGAGAATATGATTTTCAATGGCAGTTGTTTCAGGACAAATTAGGCTTTTTCGGCGAACGCACTCCGAATCAACGCGTGGTCGTCGGCGGTGCCGGTCGTGGCAACGACGCCGAGTTTGTGTTGCAGGAATTAACCGGCTTGGTCAACGAGCCGACGCCGTATGCGGTGCTGCCTTCGGGACACAGTTTTCAGGTCAAAGTGATGTTTAAAAACGTCGGCACCACGGTGTGGAAACCGGGCCAATACCGGCTCACCTCGCAAAAACCAGCCAACAATCTCACCTGGTTGCTCGACCGCGTGGAGCTCAACCCTAAAGAAGAAGTCAAGCCGGGCGAATTCAAAACCTTTTCGTTCAATGCCGTGGCCCCGGCGCAGCCAGGTCTTTACGATTTCGAATGGCAGATGTATCAGGACGGTATCGGCGCGTTCGGTAAAACATCGCAAACAGTAAAAATAACAGTCAAGTAGCGCTTCCGCTAGCGTTCCTCGGCCGCCAAACGCTCTTTGGCTTTAGCGTGCCCTTGCTTCGCCGCTGCAGCATACCAGCGGCGAGCTTCAGTGAAATTTTCCCGCACACCGCTGCCCGCGCGGTAAAGATTCCCCAGCATGTATTGCGCTTGCGGGTTACCGTGCCGCGCTGCGCGCTGGTACCACTGAAATGCGGCTGCGGCGTCTTGTTGTATCTCGACACCCAGTAGATACATGTCGGCCAGTTGGAGTTGCGCACCCGCATGGTCTTGCTCGCCAGCGCGCTGCAGCCATTCAACGCCGCGGGTAAAGTCTTTCGGCACCGCTTCGCCGTGGATGTACATCAGACCCAACTCAAATTGCGAATTCACATCGCCATTCATCGCAGCGCGATAGACCGGCAAAGTCTCCGAAGATTTAAAGGCCTTTTCTACGCTGGCTGAAGTACCGCCCGTATCGCGGATAATGTCTTGTAATGCCACCTTGGCTTTGACGTGTCCCTGAGCCGCCGCCTTTCCCAGCCACAGTTTTGCGCGTTCAAGATCGCGCGGTACGCTACTGCCATCTTTATAAATCACACCCACTTCATATTGCGCATCGGCCTGTTGTTGTTCGGCTGCACGCGTTAACCACGCCAATGCCTGCGCTGGGTTGACCGCTTGAGGCGCTTTACCGGTGAGGTAATTTCTGCCTAACGCATATTGCGCTGCGGCGTCTCCGGCTTGTGCCGACGCCTGCAACTTGTCGAACTCGCGCGTCAACTGTGCACGATTCAATGCGTCGTAAGCCGTCTGTGCCTGCGTATGTCCGGAACCGGCCGCAACCCGCAGCCAGCGCATCGCCAGCTCCAGATCTTTAGGCACGCCCACGCCATCGCGATACATAATTCCAAGTTGATACTCGGCACGCAGGTGCCCGCCGTCGACTGATTTACGCAACCATTTGAGCGCCATGGGTAAGTCGCTAGGAACGCCATCGCCGTTAAGATATTTCATCGCTAACTGGTATTGCGCATCGAGATTGCCCTGTTGCGCATTGTGTTGTAGCTCGACCAAGACCGGTTCAGGCACTTCTTGACCTCGTGCGTTCACGAAATTGAACAACGCGCCGTAGATCAGCAGTCCACCGAGGTATCGCCACCACTGTTTGCGCATCAAGCGCTGTGCGAACGCTTCCCCGCCTGTCATTGATCGTTATCCCGGAAGATGTGTTGGTTATTGACTGTTGGCAGTAAACGAGCTGCCACTTCAAAATGCCGTCGCTTGCCCCATTCCAGCTTATTTCCGACAACATAGAGGCGCTGCTTGGCACGGCTTGCAGCAACGTTAAGCAGATTAGGTTTTTTTGCGGCCCAATCCTTCGCGCCGTGTTTTTTCGGGTTCCCGCCCAGCACTAGCAATACGATATCGGCCTCTTTACCCTGCGCTCGATGCACCGTGCCAACCTTGTGATCGGTATCCAACCGATATTTTTTGCCAATAACTTTGAGCATTCGAGCCACCTCTCGAAATGGGGATATCAAGAAAATATCTTTGGGCATGACATTATGGTCAACGATCAAATGACGAATCAGTATTTCAACCTTCTCACCTTCTTCCGCAATCCAGTGGCCTTCAGCATTCGTTCCGCGAATATCAATCCAACCGCTAGCTAGCAATCCACCATTACCGGCAATCATCTTGCCGTAGATCATTAAGCCACCATATGCCACCTTGTTACTGATGGTAAACATCGGTTCATCGCAGCGGCGATGTACACGTAAAGGCGCTCCTACCCAAATTGGATCGCTGCCGTTTCCTTGCGGTAAGTACGTACCGATAGGAGTGGCCTGATCTGCCATGACTTGCACGGAAGTCTGCGACGGCCACCAATAGGGCTTGATTTGATAGTGCTTGGCGAGTGCCGCTTCGATGCTCGACGGGATAACCACCACGGGTTCGAGCTGCAAGGGATCGCCCACTACGATGGTTCGCTGCGCCCGCCAAATTGCCCCAGCCGCTTGTTGCGGCATCGCTTGACCGGCTTCATCAATAAGCAGCCAGCCAATGCCTTCTTTGCCGATGTCTGCGAACATCCGCGCAACCGACGCAAACGTGCTTGAAATCACCGGTACAACGAACGTTAAGCTGTCGAGGGCCAATTGACAGAGCTCGGCCGGAAGTCTTTTTCCTTGTAGCCAGTCGACCGCCAGCGCCAGGTTACGACTTATTTGTTCTGGATTGTGTTCAATAAAAGCGCGATGCAGCTCAAGCGCGGCGAGAAACGTTTCCG
>JACQEQ010000260.1 GCA_016200445.1 Gammaproteobacteria bacterium
ACGCATTGCGGGATTCACCAGACGAATGCGATCCACCACGGCCAGATTGGTGGCTGACTGCCCGACCGGACGAATCGAGATGCCGCCGTTCGCGCCGATGTCGATTTTTTCCGCCGGAGGGATGACAATCGGACCGCCATTCCCCAGCACCGGCAGTCCCGCGCCATTAGTCAAAACCCCGCCGGTGCTCAAATGTAAATCCCCTGCGCGGGTGTAGGCCTCGCTCCCGTCGCGCGCTTGCACAGCAATCCAACCGTCGCCGTTAATGGCGATGTCGAGATCGCGCCCCGTCGATTGCACTACGCCCTGCGTGAAATCCGTCGCCGGGCGTTCCGCCATTGCATACACACGCGTGGGCAACCCTGCGCCATACACGGGCATGGCGCGAAACGCGCTGAAATCCTGGTGGAAGCCGGTGGTGTTGACATTGGCGATGTTATTGCTGATCGCGGTTTGCGCCAGCATGTTTTGCTTAGCGCCGGACATTGCAACGTAGAGCATGCGGTCCATAATTTAATCTCGTTTCGTGATTGGCGGGTTACGCCGCAGCGCAGCTAACCCGCCTTACGTTATTGTTTAGCGGATATTGATAATGGTTTGCGACACTTGGTTTTCCGTGGAAATTACCTGCGCATTGGCTTGATAGTTGCGCTGCGCGGTTATGAGTCCGATCAATTGTTCGGCCACATCCACGTTGGACGATTCCACCGCACCGGATTGCAATAAGCCAAACGTGCCGCGTCCGGCTTGCCCCAGAATCCGGTCGCCTGATGTATAGGTTTGACCCCAATTGGTGTTGCCGAGCTGGTTGAGCCCGTTGTTGTTCGCAAACGTGGCCATCGCGACTTTGCCCAGTGTGGTCGATTGACCGTTGGTATAACGCGCGGAAACTACGCCATCGGAATCAATCGCGATACCCGAAAGCCGGCCGGTTGAAAATCCGTCTTGCGAAAGTGTATTGACAGAAAACGGGCTGCCGAATTGCGTCGTCGACGTAAAATTAACATCCTGCGAAATCGCATTGGCGCCGTTGGTCGGCGTGTAATTATCAAACGCGATGGGCTGCGCTGTTGCTAAGGTACCGTCCGGATTAAAACTCAGTTGTGTCGGGGACGCACCGCCGGAGGTGACCAGGGTGCCGTCGGTATACAGGTAGGCGTTCCACAAGTTCACTCCCGGTGGCGTGGTCTCGTCCTTGCGAAAATACAGCGTGGAGGTATGCGAGCTGCCCAGCGAATCGTAAATCACGGTCGACGATGACGCGTTAAAGGTGTCGGGATTGTTTGCTGCGAACGGCATCGCCGGTTCGCTCGCCGAGGCGGGCAGATTGATACCGACCTGCAGCGTCGTCGTCGCAGACGGTACGCCCTCTGCCGTTAATAATTTCAAATCTGTCAACACACCCGTGTCGTAGTTACCGGCCGTGCTCGCGGGATACACCTGCAATTTGGCGTCTTGCGAATTCACGACGTAGCCGTCGCGATCCACGTGAAAATTTCCGGCGCGGCTGTAGACGTCGTTACCGCTGTCGTTCAACACGAAAAAACCGTCGCCGTTGATCGCCATATCGAGATTATTCGCGGATATAGCAATATTGCCCTGGCTGAAATCCTGCGCAATTGACGATACCCGTACCCCGCTGCCTGCGGTGGCCGCGCTGACGCCGAGAAACGACGCAGCGTACACATCGACGAACTCGGTACGCGAGCTTTTAAATCCGGTCGTATTAGCGTTGGCGATGTTATTGCCGGTAACGTTCAAATCAGTTTGTGCGGCATTCAAGCCGGAAAGTGCAGTGCGGAAAGACATGGCGATACTCCTTCAGTGTTCGTTAATCGATAAAACGTGGGGTGTACATCGCTGAATCTATCGAGCGAGACTTAAAATATTTGCCGTACGTCGCTGAGCGCCACCGACCCTAATGCGCCGACGCTCAAGCTCATGCCCTGCCCATTACGCCCGATCGTGACACTTTCTACGGGTGCGATGGCCAAGGTGTCGAAGCTATACGATTTGCCGTTGAGCTTGGCCTCTGCCGTGACGCGATAAACACCGCTGGCAACCGCTTGCCCGGCATTATCTTTACCGTCCCATTCATAAAGGGTCTGCCCTGCGCTTTGTTGCCCAAGCTCGACAGTACGGACGACTTCGCCGACGCTGTTGTAAATATTCACACGCAAGTTTCCAACTGCGTCGGGTACATCCACCACACCTTGCATCGTGCTGCCGGGCGGCAGATAGCCTTGATCGGAACTGATTAGCACATTGCGCCCCACCAGACTCGATGCTTGTAATGCTTGATTGGATTGCAACGACGACCCGAGCGAGTCGAACGATTTCTTCAAATCCTGCACGCCTGACGCGGTCGTGAACTGCGAAAGTTGCGCGAGGAATTCCTGATTCTTCATCGGTTCGAGCGGGTTTTGATTTTTTAACTGCGTAATCATCAAGGTCAGGAACGCATCCTGTCCCATCGGCTCGGCTTTTTTGGTGCCGGTCGCGGGAGCGCCCAGACCGAGCTTATCGATTGCATTGCTTAAATCGTTACTGACGGTAGTCATCGCTATTCTCCCTACAATTATTCGCCGAGCGCCAAGGTGCGCAACAACATCTGCTTCGAGGTGTTCACC
This sequence comes from Gammaproteobacteria bacterium, assembly GCA_016200445.1. Classification (GTDB taxonomy): domain Bacteria; phylum Pseudomonadota; class Gammaproteobacteria; order SG8-11; family SG8-11; genus UBA6921. The sequence goes on from JACQEQ010000260.1 coordinate 2,631, forward strand.
ACTTCAACATTGGCCTGATAAGAACGTGAAGCCGAAATCATATTGGCCATTTCTTCTACGGTGTTGACATTTGGCATGAAGATGTAACCGTCTTCGTTGGCCAGCGGATGATTGGGTGCGTAACGCGTTTGCAGCGGCTCCTGGCTTTCGACAATACCGAGCACTTTCACCTTCACATCCGGAGATTCGTTGAATACGTCGTCGAGCGTCGCGGCAAACACCGGCTGGCGCGCGCGATAGGTTTTGCCTTCGCTGCTGCTCACGCTGTCGGCGTTGGCGAGGTTGCTCGATACCGTGTTCAGACGGATCGATTGGGCACTCATGCCAGAGGCGGCAATGTCAAAAATGCGAAACAGCGACATGGATTAATCTCCTTTAATAGCCGACATCAAATTGCGGATTTTTCCGTCGATAAATTTCAAGCTCGCTTGATACTCCACCGCGTTGCGCAGAAATTCGCTTTTCTCGAAATCACTGTCGACGCTGTTGCCGTCCAGCGTTGCCGCCTGCGGTGTGCGGAATAGAATGTCCGAACCAAAACGTTCGTTGCCGGCTGCAGTCGTCATATGCCGCGCATCGGTGACAAGCAAGTGTGTTGCGTTGACTTCTTGACCGGCCGACGCCAGCGCGGCGGCAAAATCAATATCGCGCGCTTTGAAATTTGGAGTGTCGGCGTTGGCGATGTTCTCGGCGAGCAACTGCGCGCGCGTTGAGCGCACCCGTAGCGCCTGTTCATGTACACCGAAGTAATTGTCGAGCATGTTGACCATGTGAACACCTTGCCGATTCGTAGTTACAGTACGAGTCAGCAAGGCGCGTGCCACACGTAGATTGCGGGGATTTTCTAGCGAACTTCGATGAAGAGCGGAAACATATTGCCGCAACGCGGCAGGAGCGCGGGCGTCCCGCCTGCAAACGGCGGCTGGGACGGCCGCGCTCCGCTTACATGCGTAGTCAACGCGGTTTAAGCTGGTAAATTACGCCATTCGCAACGCGTACCATTTGAAATGCATCGCAATAGTTGGCCATGGATTCAGACCCCCCGAGTACCAGGTAGCCGCCGGGCAATAGAATATTCGCCATGCGTTGCAGTACATCGCGCTTCATCTCGCTGGAAAAATAAATCAACACGTTGCGGCATAAAATCACATTGAACTTACCGAGCGCCGCGTAGTTTTGCGAAAGGTTGATGGAGCGAAACGACACCCGTGCTTTGATTTCCTTGCGTACTTCCAGATGATGGCCGCTTTTCTGAAAAAACCGTGCACGCCGGTCCGAAGTCAAGCCCCGCCCTAATGCGATATCGTCGTACACGCCCGCTTTGGCTTCTTCTAAAATCGTTGGTGAAATATCCGTGGCCGTGATTTCCACTTCACTGCGTAAACCGCCCGTATGACTGGAAAGATATTCCTGCACGCCCATACTCAGCGAATACGGTTCCTGTCCGCTCGAACAGGCCGCCGACCACACACGTATCGGACCGGTAACTTTCTTGGCCAAGTCCGGCAGGATGAATTCCTTGAAGGCTTCGAAGGGATGCGCATCGCGAAACCAGGAGGTTTCGTTGGTGGTCATCGCATCGATCACGCGTTCGCGCAAACGCGCGTCGCGGGTTAATAGCTTCAGCAGGTCGTTCAGCGATTTGATGCCATCGTCGGCCATTAAACGGCCTAACCGGCTGCTGACTAAATAATGCTTGTTGTCGCCCAGCACGATGCCCGCCGCATTTTCCAAAAATTTCTGGAACGCGCTGTACTCGTCGCTGGTGATATTAGTGGCTGTCACAGGCTCTGCCGTTGAGATTATTTACATCGACGCAGCGCTATCGCGCGCATCGGAATTTTTGTCCAGAGTTCCGAAACGCCGCAAAATGCTCGACGCTAACTCGTCGGGCTCGAACTTCGGCACGAAAGCATCCGCGCCGACTTTTTCGACCATCGGCCCGTTGAATACGCCGCTGAGCGACGTGTGCAATAACACGAACAACCCGTTGAAGCGGGCATCCTGTTTAATCAACGAAGTGAGCGTGTAACCATCCATGTTCGGCATCTCGACATCGCAAATGATCATGCCGATCTGCTGCGACACTGGTTGCGGCAGGTTGGCCATTTCATTGAGAATATCCCAGCCTTGTTTGCCATCCACCGCCATCACGGCTTCGATACCGATGCGATCTAACGTGCGCTTGATCTGACTGCGCGCCACGCTGGAATCGTCGACGACCATGATGCGCCGCATCACTGTCGCATGCGTGGTTTGTTGCGAAACAATCGCTTCCGAAACGCTGCCACGTTCGCCGACGACCTGCACTAAAACTTTTTCCACATCGAGTATTTCCACCAACTCGTCATCGACGCGCGTTACTGCCGTCAGGAAATGTTCTTTACC
>JACQEQ010000261.1 GCA_016200445.1 Gammaproteobacteria bacterium
ACGCTACAGTTTATTAACGCATCGGCGATTACCAGCAGGGCGAGTAGACGGCATAACTGCGAAGAGTACATAGACATCGGTACCAGGGTCATAATTCTATTGGCTCGTGCGTGGCGGATCGCACGGGAACCGACTCAGCAACACTCAAGCGTGCTGGTTGCATCACATTCTCTTCAGTCGAACCCGGCAACGCGGTCAAGAACCGGTCCGTGGTGCCGATTTAACAGCAATCTCGCCGGACAATTCGCAACCCTTCGACGTCGCCACGGTCGAAGAATATACAACACCTACCGATGCGTAGGTAAAGGAGCGCACCATGACCAACCATCCCCTGCTCGCCTTGGCTCATCTTGGACAAAGCATTTGGTTCGACAACATTGAACGCGGCATGCTGCAAAACGGCGAGCTCGCGCGCATGATTCGCGATGAAGGACTCAAGGGCATCACTTCGAATCCTACGATTTTTCAGAAAGCCATCACCGGCAGCGCGATTTACAGCGACGCCATCGCCCAGTTAATACAAGACGGTAAGCGTTACACCGCGCGCGATCTGTTTTATCACCTTGCTATCGAAGACATTCAGGCAGCGGCCGATGCACTATTGCCGGTCTATAGCCAAAGCGGCGGTCGCGACGGCATGGTCAGTATTGAAGTTTCTCCTGCGCTTGCCTACGACACCGCAGGCACGATCAAAGAAGCCCGCTATTTACACCAACGCGTCAATCGGCCCAATGCAATGATCAAAGTACCGGCCACGGCCGCAGGATTGCCTGCGATCGAAACCTTGATCGCCGACGGCATCAGCATCAACGTCACTCTGCTATTTTCGGTGAACCGCTATCGCGAGGTGGTCGAAGCTTACCTGCACGGGCTGGAACTACGTGCCAAACAAGGCAAGGACATTAGCAACATCGCATCGGTTGCGAGTTTCTTCATCAGCCGTGTCGATAATACCGTGGACAAAATGTTGCAAGACCTGGCACGCACGGCACCGGCTGCGCAACAGGCGCAGCTTAAAACCATGCAAGGCAAAACTGCCATCGCGAATGCCAAACGCGCCTATGCCTTATACAAAGACGTTTTTTTCACGCCGCGTTTTGAAAAACTACGCGCCGCAGGTGCGCAAGCTCAGCGGCTGCTATGGGCAAGCACCGGCACCAAAAACCCAGAATTCAGCGATGTGCTCTACGTTGACAGCTTGATCGGGCCCGACACTGTGAACACCGTGCCGCCCGCAACGTATAAAGCATTCAAGGAACATGGCCATGCCGCGCCGACATTAGAGCAGGGGCTCGCCGACGCCGAGCTGCACTTGGCCGCGCTGGATGCACTGCACATCGATATGAAGCAAGTGACCGAGCAACTTGAAAAAGACGGCGTTAAACTATTTGCAGACTCGTTCAACGACTTGCTTAACGCGATTGAAACCAAACTAAAGTCATTGACGCCCAAAGTCAGTGCGGCCGGATAAGGAGCCCGACATAATCTTTTTTTAAGATTCGGGTACGCAACTAAATAAGTATCCACTGATCTGCTGCTGCATTGATGCTCCAAACTGTGATCCAGTTGCAATATCGGACCGAGCTACTACACTTCTGTACTATCATTTTTTCAGTTCGAAAAAATGACAAGCTGCGTTCAATTGGGTCATTAAGTACAGGGGTTTGTCATATGAATATTGGCACGGTGAAATGGTTTAACAACAAAAAAGGTTTTGGCTTCATAGTGCCCGACGGCACCAATGAAGATGTGTTTGTCCACTTCTCTGCAATCAAGGGTGACGGATTCAAAACCCTGGCTAAAGGGGCGACGGTCCGTTTTGAACTTGAACGCGGACCCAAGGGACTGCATGCCCACGAAGTTGAACCGACGACCGGAAATTAATCCGCTCCAGACGTTCATTTCGCTACTACATTAAAACAACCCCGCGTCTGCGCCGGGTTGTTTTTTTGTGCCCGTAAACCGTACATTCCGCCATCAATTATTTGACAGCCTGCCAGTGCCTGCTTAGAGTCTGCCCCTGCTTCAGGTGTTCGCCGGTATTTTATCCGGCGAATGAAACGGGAAGCCGGTGCGCGTGTAGCCACGCTATTCCGGCTCTGCCCCCGCAACGGTAAACGAGCACGCGAATCAACCCGCCACTGCGCTCCATGAGCGCGGGAAGGCGATTCGCCCGGCCGACACCTCGACCGCTCGTGAGCCCGGAGACCGGCCTGTGGCTTTATCGATTGCGTGTTGCGGAGGGCAACAGCCGAGCGAAGCTTCCGCATGTCATCTTCGTTTCGGTTCCCCTGTCCACGCGAATATTCTCGCTTAAGTTTGGGAACTGCCAATGCATACAAGCGATACTTTTCATACGACACGATGTTCCCGGATGCCACGTATTTACATTATCTGGTTGACGTTATCGGTTGGAGTGCATGCTGCGCTATTTGCGAGCTGGTCAACTGCACCGTCGCTTGCGGCCGCTACCGGCCGGATCGAACTTGAATTAGAGTCATCGCGTCCGGAAACAGCTTCGGTGCAAAAAATAAGTTTGCCTCACCGCACCGCGCGCAAGGAGCGGCCCCTGCAAAATAATCACCACCTGACGCCTATTCCCACTGTTGCTTCCGGCCGAGATGCAGTTAACGACGGCACGCCGTCTCCGGCGGCCATACAAACGGAAACGCTGACAATACCTGCGGCTACGATTTCTGCGCGCAACGACCGCGACTTTACAACCCGCAACACCCCAGAATTGCCGGCAATCCGCTCCGATCCATTCATGGTGCAAAACGAAGTGTGGTTGCGATTCGAGAAAGCAAAAACCTATCCGCTAATCGCCCGGCGCTACGGCTGGGAAGGCCACTTGCTGCTGGGCTATCAAGTAGATGAAACCGGCTTCATCCACAACGTGCGTGTCACGCATAGTTCCGGCAATGCGGTGCTCGATCAATCTGCCGTCCGTACGCTCAATACCGTGGGGCGGCTCCCAACGTCGCTCTGGCGCGGCGGGCCGGTACTCGACTTACAATTACCCGTCATCTACAAACTTACGGAGAGCTAAGCTATGGGACACCGTCTCTCAAAAATCTACACCCGTACCGGCGACCAGGGCACCACCGGCCTGAGCGACGGATCACGTGTTGACAAGGATCACGCGCGCGTCGAAGCGATGGGCGACGTAGATGAACTCAACAGCCTCATCGGTGTATTGCTCACGCATGAACTACCCGCAACCGTGAGTGCTGCTCTCACCCATGTACAAAACGATTTATTCAATCTGGGCGGCGAACTGAGCATCCCCGGCGCCGCGACGATGAACGCTGCCGACGCTGCACGCCTCGAACAGACGCTCGATATTTTCAATGCCGAGTTGACACCGCTTAAAGAATTTATTTTACCCGGA
>JACQEQ010000040.1 GCA_016200445.1 Gammaproteobacteria bacterium
ACGCTCCCTGAAGGTGGAAATATCTCAGCACTCACTTACGCTCACTTATCAGCGGTTGAGCTTGGAGACACTCTAACAATTGGATCGTTATGTTTCGTGTGACCCGATTCACAACGCCTTGTTCCGGCGAACTCCACAAACCAACACCTGCAGCCGATATAAACAACGTCGCATTGTATCGACAACCAAACACGGGTACCAGACATGTGTAAACATCGAGAGATTTACCGTGAATCCCAAACTACCAAACTTATATAGAATCGCTGAGCAAGCTGCATGCAACTGAGAAATTTGAAATCGTTGGATATCACCCGCACTCTTACGCTGTATTTAAACGTCACGACTTGTTTTACAATCGCGCGTTGCTCACTTAATAATACTCAAAGAAATTCGGCGTACAAACCGCAACTCGGTTGAAAACTGCACACATAATGTTTACCCGCAATCAGTCATCGGGGCAGGCGCATTGATATGGATGGACTCTTACAATTTCTGAAAGATTTATTCTTTCTTTTGTCGATTAATAGCGCGGAAGACATACCTAAATTACTTGCCTATCTGGCTCCACTTGTTATTACGTGGACTATTTTCCGCCGCATAAAACGCAAAGGCTCGCAACGTAGTACCGAAAAAATGCAAGCCGCAGCGCAAACCGGCGCTGAACCTGCAACGCTGCATCCTATTATTGACTACAACAAATGTCTGGGCTGTGGCACCTGTGTAACTGCATGCCCGGAAGGTGACGTGCTGGGCATCATCAACGACAAAGCATTCTTGGTAAACCCAAGTCATTGTATCGGGCACGGCGCTTGTAAAGCGGCCTGCCCGCAAGATGCTATTACATTGGTCTTCGGCACCGCTCGCCGCGGGTTGGATATTCCCGTCGTCAAACCCAACTTTGAAACCAATGTACCGGGAATCTTTATTGCTGGAGAGCTGGGTGGAATGGGCTTGATTCGCAACGCGATCGAACAAGGCCGCCAAGCGATGGACTACATCATGAAAAAACCGGGCGTGGGCAAAGGCAATGCGCTGGATGTTGTCATTGTCGGCGCCGGACCGGCGGGGTTTGCCGCCTCGCTGTGCGCTCTGAAAAACCGCTTGCGATTTGTAACGATTGAACAAGATTCATTGGGCGGAACGGTCGCGCATTTTCCGCGCGGCAAAATAGTAATGACCGCGCCGGCTGAATTGCCGATCTACGGCAAGGTGAATTTTCGTGAAACGACCAAAGAATCCATCATGGCGCTGTGGCAAGAGGTGGCGAAGAAAACCGGCGTGCGCATTAATTATATGGAGCGCATGGAAAACATTACCAAAACGGACGATGGCTTTATTCTCGAAACTAACAAACACCGCTATCTCACCAAGAATGTATTACTTTCTATCGGGCGGCGCGGCACGCCTCGAACCTTAGACGTGCCAGGTGAAGACTTACCCAAGGTCACCTATAGCCTGACCGATCCTGAACAATACCGAAATCAAAAAGTGTTGGTCGTGGGCGGTGGAAACAGCGCATTGGAAGCTGCACACAGCATCGCTGACGAACCTGGCACAAGCGTTATCGTCTCGTACCGGGGCAAAGCCTATTCACGCGCTGCCGACAAAAACATACAGAAAATCACCGACCATGAGGCTGCTGGGCGGATAAAAGTTTTACTCGAATCAGAAATTCAGGCCATCAAACCTGATAGTGTTGAAATCAGTCACGGCGGCAAAGTGCATCGCTTCAAAAACGACGCCGTCATCATCTGTGCGGGCGGTGTACTGCCAACGCCGATGCTAAAAAAATTCGGCATCGAAATAGAAACCAAATTTGGTACTGCGTAACCAACACGCTGCCTGCTGTTAAACTACCGCAGGCCGACTTCGTGGCTTTTTCTTACTTTCCGTCAGGCGTCGCTTTTCTTTCATTGCAACCCAGAAAAACGCCGATATTGGCACTAACGCGACCAGCGCGAACACCGAATATTTAATCCACGGCAGCGCGAACCATGTCGTCAGCTTACTTTGTATACCCGGCGATATTAATGTTGAAGTGTCTTGCGTTGACTTCGTGCTGACCTGAGATTTTACCGGCCCCTCTTTTTCTTTTACTGTCTCAGTAGCTGCCGGGTCTACTGCAACTCTTTGGATACTTGGCACCGCCGATTGTGAGACCGCGCTGAATCCCAGTGCGGTTGCCGCTTGGTAATATTTCCTCGCCTCATTGATATCGGCATGCGCTCCACGACCCAGCTCGTATAAATTACCTGCTTGGCGGATTGCCAGAGCATTTTTTTCCTGGCCTGAGCGCGTCAACCACCACAACGCCATGGACTGCCGCGCGGTCGCAAAGCCTGCACCATCGAGTGCTCGTTTCGCAGCGGCATGACCTTGTTGCGCAGCAGATTTAATCAGCGACTGTGCCAATACTTCATTACGGTCTACGCCGATGGCGTAATAGTTGAGCATCGCGAAATAATACTGCGCATCGGGATATTCCAGTTCCGCAGCGCTGCGATACCAACGCACCGCTTCTTTCATGTCGACCGGCGTCTCGATACCGAGCTCGTAATACTTTGCCAATTGAAATTGTGCCGTCGCCAAACCCCGCTCTGCCTGATGCTGGTACCATTTAATGGTGCGTCGGCCCTGCGCGTCCAAACCAAACTCGACGCTGGTGTCCTGCTCCAATGCCGACTTGATCCCTTTACCTTTAGCGAGCTGCGCATCGCGCGTCGCCTGTTCGCGCTCTTGTGCTGCACGCGCCTCTTGCACGCTGGCATTCAGAAAAGCCAACGCGCGTTTTTCATCCTTCGCAGAAAATCCGAGTAATTTATCGGCGATTTCAGACTGATTCAGCGGGAGTTCCTTGCCAGCAGCGCCTAACAGCAGCTCATACACGTTGCGCCAACACATGTTTTTTTTCTGCGGCAGCATCGTACCAATGTGCGGCCTTCCCATTATCTTTTGGAACGCTAAAACCAGTTTCGTACATGAACGCTAAATTGTACTGGGCGTCAGCGTCGCCTTGCTCCGCCAGATCCTGATACCACTTGATCGCCACGGTCTCGCTACCACTGCGGGCAGGTCTTCCTTCCAAAGCCTCAAGACGGCGTCGTGCGCGCACGTGCCCCTGCGCTGCCGCGTTGCGATACCAGCGTTTTGCTTCTTCGAGATTTTTTGCAACGCCCTGCCCGTTTTCATACAACGTACCGAATCGGTATTGGGCTTCGACTTCGCCTTTTTCTGCCCACGGACGCAGCCACTGCGCTGCCTCTTGATATTCTTTAAAATCGTAAGCCTCGATCGCTTTCTCAAGCGACTCGGCATGAACCGGAACTGCCAGCACTGTTAACCACAAACACACGCACCCGCTCAACCCAGATGAACGGGAAAGTAAAAATCTTAGCCGGGAAAACAACATTCGATAGTTACTCATCTGCACACACATTGCATCAGAACGAACTTTGAATAGGATCGATATCGACGCCACCCGGGCATCGGCACGAACCGGTGAACTCTTAACCCAGCATGCTACAATCGACGGCGAAAAAGCACTCGCGCATTCTAAACGATTCAATCTATCTAATGTTATCGATCCGATGCTAAACCTCATCACTCTCTTGTTGCTGGCATTATCAAGCGTGAGTATCAGCACATTTGCAGCCGATGCCACTGCGCCCCCGCCCCTGCCCACTGACGTCAAACCGTTTTATCAGTGGACACCGCTGATTACCGCAGCATTTAACGGCAATAAAGATGTGGTACGCGCGCAAATAAGCAAGGGCGCCACGGTCGACAGCGTGGACGAAGAGGGCCGCACCGCCTTGATGTATGCCGCGTCTAAAGGACATACAAACATCATCTCCATACTGCTCGATGCGGGCGCTCAAATCGACCGCGCTGATGTTGCTGGCAATACCGCGCTGCATCTAGCAACACGACGCGGCTATACCACTGCTGTGCAGTTGCTACTTTCCCGCCGCGCGCAAATCGATGTCCGCAACAAACAGCAACTCACGCCTTTGATGATCGCAGCTACACAGGGTCAACGCGATACCGTCCAACTTCTGATACACGAGCATGCCGATACCGACGCTGTTGACAGCAGTGGCGAAACCGCGCTCATGAAGGCGGCTAACGAGGGCAATCTCGGCGTGGTCACCTTGCTCGCCGGAGTTAAGGCCGACAATAATCGCCGCGACAAACAGGGGCGCACGGCACTATGGTACGCCGCCTCGCGCGGTAATCTCGATGCAGTAAAGCTATTGTTGAGCAGCAACGCCGACGCCACCATTAAAGACGAGCATGGACTCACACAGCTAATGCGCGCCGCAGTGAATGGCCATACTGCCGTAGTCGAAGCGCTCATTAAACGCGGCATCGACCTGGATGCGCGCAGCAACTCGGGTAATACCGCAGTATTTTTTGCAACCACCCGTGGCCACATCGGACTGGCGCAATTGCTTATTAACAAAGGCGCGGACGTCAACGCCGAAAACGAAT
>JACQEQ010000262.1 GCA_016200445.1 Gammaproteobacteria bacterium
GCAAATCAACTTATTGCGCGCCGGGGCAGGTATCGTCGCCACGCACGTGCGCCTCGCCGAACACTGGCCGGAGCTGGTGCGCATTCTTGACTGGGTTCCGTTACCGCCGTTGGAGTTTTGGGTGGTGTGCCATCACGACGTGCGCTTCAACTCGCGCATCCGCGCGGTGATGCAATTTTTGGTCGCGTGGTTTGCAGAAGATCCGTACCGGCACGCACTCTACTAAACCGCATTACGCTCAGGCTGCAGCGAGACCCTCTTTGTACAAGCGATAATACTTACGCGGATAGAACACTAAAATCGCAATGCCAAACGCAAATACGCCCGTCCCTAAGTGATAGCCCCAAGTGATCGGATCCCCATCGACAAAGCGCATGATTAAACCCAGCGCTACGTAAAAAATTGCCGGTGAGCAGTTAAATATCAAGGCCTTCGCCAAACCACTGCGCCGCAGCGTCGCCACCTGTAGTGCGAGGTATTCCTCTTCACCCAGGGTGCGCAACATCCATAACTTGCTGGCATTCGACGCGCACACACACAGCGATATGCCAAGCAAAGCCAACGCCAGCGGTTCGGAAAAATAGGCGGTAAAGCACGTGAAGATTGTTGCGACCGCGTAAATCCAGCCAAGTTTTTTAGCAAGCGGATTCGCTTCGAGCCGCATCTTCGGCGTGGCGAGCCAGGTCGTGACAATGTCGCCGCTGCGCGCCAAGAACAGCATGCCGCACAGGAAGTGATTAAAGTTTTCAATGATGAAGAAACGCATGCGCCGCCCATTTCCCGAGGTATCGTGACCCTAAGGTGTATCGGCATGGCTTCACACTTGCTCGATCACGGCGTTGTGCAAATTGAATAAAAAAAGCGGCGCCCTCAGCGAGAGCACCGCTAGCAACGCGCACATCCCTGTGCGCTAAAACTTCGCTACGGTTAACTACTTGGGTATAAACCAAGCTTGCGTACCGATGTGGCACGTATTGCAATCGGCGGTCGTAATGGGGTGAATCGCACCCTTGCCTTTCGCTGTAATACCGTTGTGGCAACTCGTACAGGTGCCGAACACCTGGGTGTGATCGACGCGGATGACGGGCTTCCAAGCCACGGTACTCGTGTGGCAAGCGTCACAGGCGTTCGTGGTTACAAGATGAGTACTAGGCTTGTAGGTTCTGACCGGTCCGCCGGGAAGGTGGCAGCTTACACAGGTACCAAACACCTGAGTGTGGTCAACAATCACCGTCAGCCATGAAATCCGCGTGATGTGGCATAGCTCGCACTGGTTAGTTGTCGGTACATGCGTGCTGCTTTTACCGCTCGCAAAGTTGCCATCGTGACAACTGAGACAGGACCCCGACACCTGGGTGTGGTCGATGTTCGGCAAACGCACATCGACAGTTGCTGTCGCCAAGAACCCCGGCCCGTCCAGATAGGTGAGCGTGATGATCGCCGGTCCACGCGCCACGGCGGTAAGCAACCCCATGCTATCGACGTGCACCACAGCGGGGTTCGATGAAGCCCACACAACCTTCGTAAGGTCGTACATGCCGGTGCCATCCGTGGTGGTGATCCCCATGTTTAACTGCTGCGTGCCACCCGGAGTGAGCACTACGCTCGTAGGCGATATGTTGATGCTCAGCGTTTCCGGCGGCGTGATTGTCACCGAGCTGATGGCGGAAAATGTCTGGAATCGCGCTGTGATTACCGTGTTACCTACTAGGTTTTGCGAATATGTAGCGACCGTACCCGCCTGATTGGTGGCGTTCGGATCGGCCGGGTAGGCTTCCACTGGCGCAACTAACGGATTGGAGGAACTCCACAGTACCTTGTCGGTAATATCGCGTGTGCTGCCATCCGAGTAACTGCCGTTCGCTTGCAAGCGTTGTGTCAAACCACGTGGCATAGACACAGTGGCGGGCGTAATTGTAATGGATCGCAACGCCACGTCGGAAACTGTCAACACTGACTCTACCGTCATTCCGTCGAATGTCGCGGAGATCACGGTTGTTCCTACGCTCAGTGCTTTCGCGACACCCTCGCTGCCCAGCTCGTTGCTGATTTTGGCAACACGTGGATTCTTGGAGCTCCAAACGACGGTCGCGGTGTAATCCTGATCGTTGCCATAACCACCACCCAACACGCGCAACGCCAGCGACGTCTGTGGCGCAATCGTCGGATCATGGAGCGTAATGCCAAGTAGGTAGAAATTTCCTGATGCTATGTTTACGTTAACGCCGCCCTGCACCCCGTTATAGGTTGCAGCAACGTTAACAATTTTGAATTCGCTGGATTGACGCGCGGTCACCAATCCCGCACCGCGCCCGTCCTTGATCACCGTAACGACCGAGGTATCCGACGTACTCCATTTCGCGACATTAGAAATATCAATCGTGCTGCCATCCGGATACACCCCGGTTGCTGCGAAGTATTGTTTGGTGCCTATCGGAAATAGTAAGTACTTTCGTTCCGCAAGCCGGTGACGATGTACGGCGAGATTACATTCGTCGCACTGGCGTCGGCGCTGCTCGCCATGCCGGTCGCATTCCAATACAGATTGTAAGAGGTCGCGCCTGGCACCTCGTCCCACGCTACGAGCGCTTCCGCATCGGCACCTGCTGCAGTCACCTGTTGCGGTGCTTCCGATTGCGAATTACACGCCGCCAACGACAGCGCGGCCCACAACCACCACAGCACTACTCCACATTGTTTCAATTGCATGCGCATGAAGATCCCCTCGTGTGCGTTATATTTTCGAAACGCGAATTAATCGCGCTTGAATACTTCAACGCAGGAGGCGGGCGGAATATTCCATCGCCTGAGGATTTATTCGACGCATACAGCTAAGGCGCGGTGCGCATGGATTGTTCGCGCACGTGTTGTGCGAGTGTTTGCAGCTCGGCCAGCGGTGCGGCACCGACCAATACGAAGGTCAACGCGTCTTTGTTCCAGACGCACACATTCAAAGCCGCGCGTGTTTCGCATTGCGATGCATCGACGCCACGCACGCCGGGTTCGGCGCTGATGTACTGGGTGATGCGTTCGTGCTGCGCGTTCTCGTACATGTAGATTCCTGACGCGTAATCGCCGGCAGGCAACAGGCGGCCGCCGAGTAGTTGATACCCGGCACTGGTTAAATCGGCCGGGCCGACTTGGGTACCCAGGCGGCCGGACAGCCACTTCATCAGATGGTCTTTGTCGGCAGCGGGGACTTCCACCACGTGGCGGCCCTCGCGCACATAGAATCGGTGCGCGTCGTAGGCGTGTTGTTGCGCGGATGCGATGACTGCTTGCTGCGGCCGATCCACACCAGAGTGCAACATCCATCCCGCACTGCCACCGACCGCGAGCCACGCAAGCGCCGCTGCAATCCGGCCCCAGCATAATGTTGGCGACGGCGCGGGAGCCTGATCTTGACCCAAGGCTAATACGGCTGCCGGTAATGGTTCGTCCATGCTCGCATCGAACTTGTCGTGCAATTGCTGGGTTAGCATGCGGTACTGTTCTACCCGTCGCGCTTTGTGCGGATTGGCGTTTAGATACGCCTCCACCTCGGCGCATTGCGCCGCGCTCAACTGACCGTCGACATAGGCGTGCAAATGTCCGTCGGTGATAGGTTTGGAATTTGATGTCATTACAGGGCGCCTCCATCTTCATCCGTACCGAAGATCTGCTGCCGCAAGGTTTCGCGCGCACGGTGCAGGCGCGACATCACGGTGCCTACCGGGATATCCAGAATGCGCGCGGCATCTTGGTAACCCCAACCTTCCAGACACACCAGCAACACGACCTCCTTGTGCTCCGCAGGCAAGCGCAGCAATGCTGTGCCCAAATCATCCAGCCCGCCATCAGTGGGTTGAACGGCAGGAAGGTCCAAGGTCGCAGCATCCAGCTCCACCAGCACCGGGCCGGATTTCGCGCTACGCAAACCATCGACGAACAAATGATGCATGATCGTGAACAACCAGGCCTTGAGATTAGTTCCCGTCTGGTACTGGTGCGCACGCTTCAACGCACGCTCCAGGCAGTCCTGCAACAAATCGTCGGCGCGTGCAGCGTCGGCCGTCAGCGCACGGGCATAACGCCGCAACGCAGGTGCGTGCTCCAACAACGAACGCCGGAAATGTTGCATGCTCAACCGTGCATCAAATCAATCCTGCATGGTAACCGCGACTCGGTTGCGCATAAATGGCAACGCACATGCTTAATTCATTTTGCTTCATATCGCTATAACGACGGGTGCCCGGCAATTATTCCCGTGCGCCGAAAAAATTCCGTAGCGGCGTAACAATGCCCCAACCAAATCGCGTGCGGATGCAGTAGCATTCCAATTCATCTATTCATCCTGTCCGCGTCGCCATGGAACTGATCGAAACCAGTCTCGCGCTGATTCTCGCCGTCGCCTTAGTGGGCGCTGCAGCGCGACGCGTGCCGGTACCGTTGCCGATTTTGCTGATCCTTGCCGGGGTGGCGTTGAGCTTTCTACCGCTGCTGTCCGACATCGCGCTGGATCCGAGCATTTTCTTTTTGCTGTTCATTCCGCCGTTACTGTTCGGCGATGGGTGGCAATTTCCGAAACGCGAATTCGTGTTGTATCGCTATTCGATTCTGATGCTGGCGTTCGGGCTGGTGTTCGCTACCACCTTGGTGGTCGGATATGTCGTGCACTGGCTCATCCCTTCGATTCCGCTCGCCGCTGCATTTGCATTGGGCGCGGTGGTGTCGCCCACCGATGCAGTGGCGGTGTCGGAAGTGACACGCAAACTAAAACTGCCCGCACGCATGGTCGCGGTGCTCAGCGGCGAGAGTTTGATCAACGACGCGTCCGGCCTGGTGGCGTTTAAATTCGCGGTTGCGGCGGTGGTGACCGGTACGTTTTCGCTTGCGGACGCAACCTTGACATTTGTTTTAATCTCCGGCGGCGGTGCAGTTGCCGGGCTGGTGGTTGCGCTTGTGATTCAATGGCTGCGTTTGCAACTGCAACGCCGTGGCATGGAAGACCCGGCCGTACAAATTGCATTGTCGTTGCTCACCCCGTTTGCCGCCTATCTCGCTGCCGAAGCGGCACATGTCTCGGGGATTCTGGCGGTCGTCGCGGCGGGTGTTTACGCCGGTATTGACGACAACAAACATCTGACGCTCGAAACCCGCATGAAAGCCTGGAGCGTGTGGGAAATTGTGCTGTTTCTGTTTAACGGACTGGTGTTTGTATTGCTTGGCTTGCAGTTACCCGGCGTGTTGATGCGCATCGAACAATACACCTGGACAGAATTATTGTTCGACGCACTGGTGGTGTGCACGACGGTGGTGCTGGTGCGCTTGATTTGGATTTTTCCCGGCTCGCACGTGTCGCTGTGGTTGAATCGTTTGCACTACCCGCATCTCACTGCACCGCGCCCGCGTGATTTATTCATCGCCGGTTGGGCAGGCATTCGCGGTGCAGTAACCTTGGCGGGCGCATTGTCATTGCCGCTGATGGCAGGGGCAGAGCTGTTTCCTGCACGCGATCTACTGATATTTTTAGCCACCAGCGTGATTGTTTTTACGCTGGTGGTGAATGGTCTCACGTTACCGCTGCTGATCCGCCAGATGCGCGTCACCGATGACGGCACCATGGTGCGCGAGGAACGCAGCGCGCGCGTGGCCGTGAGCCAGTCCGCCATCAATGTGTTAACCGAGCAGCTACAACACCAAGACAAAATCGCCGACCGGGAATTTACCAACGCCTTAATCGCCGAATATGCGCTGCGTATCCAGCACGCCGATGACACCGCGCGCGCCGACGCGGGTGTTGCCAATCGCATCGCAGCGGAACGCGCCATGCGTCTGTACGCGCTAGCCGCCGAACGCAGCATGCTGCATGCGTTACGCGACGCCCACAAAATCAATGAACAGACTCTGTTTGCCATCCAGCGGGAACTCGACTTTCGCGAAGCCGGACTGACCATCACCGCGCCCGCACAACAAATCGATGCGCAAGCTC
The DNA here is from genome assembly GCA_016200445.1 of Gammaproteobacteria bacterium. Lineage (GTDB taxonomy): Bacteria > Pseudomonadota > Gammaproteobacteria > SG8-11 > SG8-11 > UBA6921. The sequence continues at coordinate 5,972 of JACQEQ010000262.1, forward strand.
AGTCGCTATGACTCAGTACAGAACGCACATACAAATCTTCGACCGCTTTTCTCGCCCAGGGTGTGCGGCGCAAAAATGTCAAGCTCGATTTGATACTGGGATCGGCGGTGAAACAACGAATGTTGATTCGGCTACCCAAGCCCGGCCAACCATAGTGTTCAACCAACCGTGTGAGAATGGTTTCAAGCGTGATGCCGTGCAAAGGATTTTTTTGCTGCGGGTCGTTCATGTGAATACCTGGCCCGTCGCTGACAGTATTGGGCCG
>JACQEQ010000273.1:0-2757 GCA_016200445.1 Gammaproteobacteria bacterium
GTGATCACGCAGAAAATTTCCTATCTGGTTAAAGAGTGCGGTATCGCGCCTTCGAATATCGCGGCGGTGACGTTTACCAACAAGGCGGCGCGTGAAATGAAAGCGCGCGTTGCCAGCTTGCTGCCGGGCAAGGACGGGCGTGGGTTGAAGGTCTCGACATTTCATACCTTGGGTCTGAATATTCTGAAGCGCGAGCACAAGGTGCTCGGCTACAAGCCAGGCTTCTCGATCTTCGATGCGCAAGACAGTCTCGCGTTGTTCAAGCAACTGATGCGCAAGGAGTTCGACGGCGGCGAAGAACAAGCGCAGCAGATGCAGTGGAAAATCTCGCGCTGGAAAAACGATTTGCTCACGCCGCAGCAGGCGCTGGCATGTGCCGATGGCGATGTAGTGCATATCGCGGCGGCGGGGATGTATGAACACTATTTGCGCCACATGAAAGCCTACAACGCGCTCGACTTCGATGATTTGATTTTGCTGCCGGTGCGCCTGTTCGCGCAGTTCGGCGAGGTGCGCGAGGCGTGGCAGAACCGCATTCGCTATTTGCTGGTGGACGAGTATCAAGACACCAACGCGACGCAATACGAGCTGGTGAAGCAGATCGTCGGCGCGCGCGGCGCGTTGACCGTGGTGGGCGACGACGACCAGTCGATTTATGCGTGGCGCGGCGCACAGCCGCAAAACCTGGCACTACTACAAAACGACTATCCTAATCTCAATGTCATCAAACTGGAGCAGAATTACCGTTCGGCGGGCAGCATTTTAAAAGCGGCCAACGCATTGATCGCCAACAATCCGCACGTGTTCGAAAAGAAACTATGGAGCGAGCTGGGCTTCGGCGAGCAGGTGCGCGTGCTGGGCGCGCGCAGCGACGAACACGAGGCGGAATGGATAGTGAGCGAGATCATTAATCATCATTTCAAAACGCGTGGCAACCACGGCGACTATGCGATTTTGTATCGCGGCAATCACCAGTCGCGGTCGTTCGAGCGCGTGTTGCGCGAGCATAAGATTCCGTATTTCATCAGCGGCGGCACGTCGTTTTTTGCCTATACCGAAGTCAAAGATGTGATGGGTTATCTGCGCCTGATTGTTAATCCCGACGACGACAACGCCTTCCTGCGCATCGTGAACACGCCGCGCCGTGAGCTCGGGCCCAGCACCTTGGAAGTGCTGGGCGAGTATGCGAACGAGCGTGGTTTGAGTTTATTCGCCGCGAGTTTTGAATTGGGTCTGGAGTCGCGTTTGTCGGCGCGAGCTTATGCCAACCTCGGGCGCTTTACGCAATGGGTCGTGACCATGAACGATCGTGCGTTGCGCGGCGAGGCGATCGAAGTCGCTCGCGACGTGGTGCGCGACATCAACTACGAAACCTGGATCAAAGACAACTGCGAGGACGAAGCCAGCGCGCAGCGCAAAATGGACAACGTTAACGAGTTGCTCGCCTGGCTCACGCGCCTGACCGAACAAGAGGGCGCGGAAAAAACGCTGGCCGAGCTGGTCGCGACCATGACATTAATGGATGTGCTGGAACGCAAGGAAGAAGAAAGCACCGGCGACCGCGTACATCTGATGACCTTGCACGCCGCGAAAGGTTTGGAATTCCCGCACGTGTTCATCGTCGGCATGGAAGAAGAATTGCTACCGCACCGCAACAGTCTCGACCCGGCTAGCATCGAAGAAGAGCGGCGCCTTGCCTATGTCGGTATCACCCGCGCGCAAAAGAGCCTGGTATTGAGTTATGCCACGCGGCGCAAACGCCAAGGCGAAATGACCCAAACCGCACCATCGCGCTTCATTGCCGAACTGCCGCAAGACGATCTGAAATTCGAGGGCGCCAACAGCAACGCCACCCCGGAAGAAAAGAAAGAGCGCGGCCAGGCGCACTTGGCGAATTTGCGTGGAATGCTAGGCAAAGATGCCTAGGGAAGCGCCGATTAAATCAAATTTGTAAGCCTGTTGTTATTCGAGTGCCGTCGGGAGTCCAGTGATTTCAGGTATTTTCTGGATGCCCGCCTGCGCGGGCGCGACGAAAAAACGATTTAATCGGCGTTTCTCTTAGAGTGGCGATGCGCTCTTGAGACTTACAACAAGTGCAAAAAACTGGCACAGCAACTCCCCCCATCTTGACAACAAGGTGGGGAGTCTTTCCAGGCCAAGTGCTTAAATTCCACGCAACCTGAAGTACTATGCGAGGATTAATGCTGGCATAAGCCACGCAGCGCAGTATGCCCCCGCTTGTCAACACGGAGGCCAATCTATGGAAGTCAAATACACCAACTTCGACGGCGACTGGAATACGCCTTGTGAATATTGCGGCAAACCGAACTTGAGCCATCAGGTTAACGCGGGTGTCCATGATGGTGTTAAGTACGTTCATCACCAGCCGTGTGATGAGCAGTTACAGCAATTTTCGCAGTGTGCGCCCTCACGCGGTTTTGTCCCACGGCTAATGCAGCGGATGCGAACTCGGCGGATGCGGATGCAAAAACCGTTGCCACAACCGCAAGATCAGATCGCATAAGGCACATCTGCCGTAAAATGAAAAGGCCCCGGACTCGTCGAGCCGGGGCCTTATTTTTTACATCACTTTCAAAAAAGTTACTGTGCGCCACCCTTGGTTGCAGTGGCTATCGGTGCCGGGCTCGTGGTTGCGCCACGTAACGGCTGTACGATTTTCATACCTTCGGGTGCGGCCGGTAACGCCTTGAGTAGCTTGGTGCGGTTCAGTGCAGTATTTGCGGTTTTGGCGGGCAA
>JACQEQ010000273.1:2774-4661 GCA_016200445.1 Gammaproteobacteria bacterium
AATGATTCCAGATACTTCACCACCACCTCGGTACCATCCATCGGCGTACCATCTTTGTTTTTATACACGGTCACGTTCGAAGGGACCGGCGGATCTTCCGGCTTCGCAGCAGTGTTGGTGCAATCGAGAATATCGACCACATTGATCTTGCAGGGGTCGGCTTTGTACCAGTACGACGCATAGGTATAGCGCGGCAACTCATCGCTGGTTAGCACATCGCCATCGACCTTGATATTGGACGCACGTTTGCCTTTTTCTTGGTAAGGGTCGATATCCATCGTTACGCCGCTGAAGTTAAACAGCCAGCCGCCGGTCCATTTCGAGACGTCCGGGTTTAACGAGCCGTCGGCTGCGCCTTCGATTTGTTCCTTCAATTGCTTGCCGGAGATTTTTGCCGTGGCGATCTGCGGACCGATGGGCATGAAGTGGTAGAGGTCTTCCATGGTAATGGGGCCAGGCGCAATGTGGGTGCCGTAACGGAAGCCGCGAATTGCACCGATTTGCGCGCCGGTGACGCTGCGGAATGCGTCGGTTAAGAAGTCATGTGCCGACCCTTCGATGACCGCAGGCATGTTCTCGTTCGAGAAATTGGTGCGATGCAAGGCAATTTTGGTTTGGCCGACCACGCTGTCGATCGGACGCAGCAACTTCGAACCGTTAAACGGATTCACATGTTGTTTAAAATCCGGTCCGGCGAGGAAGGTTTTGCGTGCCGCTGCGACTTTGGCTGCAATCGCCGGATCTTCTGGCATATCGGCGGTGATGTTGTGTGCGATCCATTCCCATTTTGCGATCTTGCCCCCGGCCACAGAAAGTTTGAGCTCGCCCATGATGGTACCGTCCTGGCCTTCTTCTACGACCAGCGTCTCGCCGCCGTCTTTATTCTTGGCGACAATCGCGACCTGCGATTCTTCATGCATATCGGAAGACAACACCACATCGATGCCCGGAATCGATTCCGCGATGCGTAGGTTATTTGCCAAGCCTAATTCTGAAAGCATAACGAGTAGGTCGACCTTCTCGACAGTGCGCAGATATTTCACATGTTTCTGCACGGTTTTGTCGACCGGCGACATATCTTCACCGTCTTGCTTGGCGGTGCGCAGGAACATCAAGCTTTTGGTGACGCTGGAGCCGACGACTTGCGGACCACGGTCCGTGGTCATGCCCAAAATGCCAACCTTGAGATTGCCGACTTGTTTGATCAAATAGGGTGGCAGTACCGCTGCGGTCCCGCCATCAAAGTTGTACAAGACATTGGCGGCAACGGCATTCCATGGCGCTTTTGGATTGGGATCGGCGAAGAGCTCCACGAAGCGGGAGGTGCCGTAGACAAATTCCCAGTTGCCGGGGGCAAAGGCGTCGATGCCGAAGTCGTTCACGATATCCACAATGGCCTGGCCGCGTGTATACATTACTTCGGCGGAGCCTTGAATCGTATCGCCGGTATGTAACAGCAAAGAGTTAGGTGTAGAGGCGCGGATTTTCTTGATCTGCGCGGCGATGCGCGCAAGCCCGCCTTCCTTTTTGCCGGTGCCGTCGCTACGCATATTCGGGCGTGCGACCAGATGGCCGTGGAAGTCCCCAGTGTGAATCAAGGTGATTTGGTCGTCGCCCGCATAGAGCGGTGGGCTGACCCACACTGATCCAAAAACAACAGAAGACATTCCAACGAGCAGTAATTTATTCATATCCCCTCCCGGTTGAATACTAAAAAATACAAAATAACTGTAAGCGTGCGGGATCGTCGCGGTTTTTGTCCAAAAGTGCAATACCGTCTTAACTCCGCCTTAACGCCTCCATCGCACTGCGTGTTCGAGATTATGTTAAGTATGGCGACGCATAACTGGCTCTGGATTTTGTATTGCTCGGGTTTTAGTAATGGAT
>JACQEQ010000274.1 GCA_016200445.1 Gammaproteobacteria bacterium
ACCGGCGTCATCGCGCAACGCGGTCACGTTGATTCGAAACACCAGCGGGCCGACCTGGATATCGGTGGAATACGGCAGACGTGCCGGGTCGCTCAGCAACGTGCGTTGGTGCGCGGGGTTCTTGTGAAAAATGTCGATACAGGTACCGACCAGTTTTTCGACATTGAACGCCGGATAAATGGTACGCAGCGTCGGCTCATGCTTTTTCAACAACGCAATGGTCGACTTGTTCGCGTAGTTGATCACCAGATTGCGGTCGATCATCATAATCGCCGTCATGGCGTTATCCACCGCCGTGTGCATTTTCCTCAGTTCGACGATTTCCGCACTTGCCGCAACACCTTTCGTTTTCATCACCGCTGCCATGTTCGTATCCTCCGCACCGTAGCCACCTAACATTTTTTCCGCCACCGCATTCAGCGCACCGCTCCAGGCCTGCGCCACCGTGTCGGTCCAGACCGGACCTGCCATATCTTTCATCACATCCAATAACGTGGACGCCACGGCACCGTAGTGCGCAGCCACCGCGCCGTAATCCTTGTGACGCGCACCCAATTCACGCAACGCTTTGTTGAGCACCGCCGGCTTGCGTAAGTTGTTCACCACCAAACTCAACGCCGCCAGCAATTTGGTTTGCTGCTGTTTTGGCGTGGTATTGGCGAATAACGGCTTGACCTGCGGAAAGCGTTTAAACAGCTCGTTGTAAAACCGCTCGACCAGCTCAGCACCGCGCGGCGCCAACGCCGCAAAACTTTGCTCCAGCGTGTCTATATCCAAACTGCCTTTGGCGCGAACCTGAGCACGCACCGCCTTTTTTGTTGCCGCCATTGCGTATTCCTCTGAGAGTTAAGCCGCTTTATTTCGCGTGCCGTTATTCCGCGTTCGCCACGGCCATCGCATCCGAATTCAAGAGTTCGTCGATGGCCAGAATAATCACCATTTTCTTGTCCACCGTCGCCAGGCCTTTGACAAAATCGACACGCACCGCACCGCCGAATTCCGGCGCGGGTTTCAAGTCCTGTTGCGACACGTTGTAAACCTCCGACACCGCGTCGACGACGATGCCCATGATGCGGCTGGCATTGCCGTGCATGACTTTTAAAACGATCACTACCGTGGTCGGGCCGTACGGCACACGCTCCAAACCGAAGCGCGCACGCAAATCGATGATCGGCACGATGGTGCCGCGCAAATTAATGACGCCACGCACATAGTCGGGCGTGTTGGGGATGGGGGTCGCACTGTCCCAGCCTTTGATTTCCTGCACGCGCAAAATATCCACCCCGTATTCTTCGCCGTTCAAGATGAAGGTCAGATACTGGTCGGAGTTGGCGCTGACCTGAAAATTGTCGCTGTCCGATCCAGCCGCCTCGTTCGCCATTCGTACTGCCTGTGCTGTGCTCATACTGTTCTCCTGCTCGTTACGCTGCGCGGATCTGCGCCTGATTTTTTCCCAACCCCGATGGCGCCGTTGCTTGACGCGAGGCATCGATGACGCCGCTCACGTCCAAAATCAACGCTACCGTGCCGTCGCCCAGGATGGTGGCTCCGGATACACCCGGCACACGCTTGAAATTCGATTCCAGACTCTTAATCACGACCTGCTGCTGATTTTGTAAATCGTCGACAAACAACCCCACTCGCTTACCTTCGCCCTCGACCACGACCAACAACCCGTTGGCTAAGTCTTTTTGACGCGGCTCGATGCCGAACAAGCCGTACAGGCGTAACACCGGAATATATTCATCGCGTAAGCGATATAATTCGGCGCGCCCGGCGATCGCACTGATCGCTTCTTTCTTCATTTGCAGCGTCTCGACAATGGAGACCAGCGGCACGATGTAAGTCTGTTCGCCGACGCTGACCAGCTGCCCGTCGAGGATCGCCAAGGTCAGCGGCAGGCGAATGGTGAAAGTGCTGCCCTTGCCGCTTTCGGATTTCACATCAACGGTACCGCCCAGCGCCTTGATGTTTTTGCGTACCACGTCCATGCCGACCCCGCGGCCCGACACGTCGCTGACCTGATCGGCGGTGGAAAATCCCGCCATAAAAATCAGCTCGAATACTTTGTTGTCATCTGGCTCCTCGTCCGCGCCGAGCAATCCCTGCTTGCGCGCTTTCGCGATAATCTTGCCGCGCGGTAAACCGGCGCCGTCGTCCTTGATCTCGATCACGATATTGCCGCCCTGGTGAAACGCATTGAGCGTGACAATTCCGGTTTCAGCTTTACCGGCGGCGCGGCGCACGTCCGGCATTTCGATGCCGTGATCCACCGAGTTGCGCACCAGATGCACCAGCGGATCGCCGATTTTTTCCATCACGGTTTTGTCCAGCTCGGTTTGTTCGCCGGACATGCGCAGCTCGATTTTCTTGTTCAGTTTCTGGCTCAAGTCGCGCACCATGCGCGGAAAGCGCTGGAACGCGAAACTGATCGGCATCATGCGGATACGCATCACGCTTTCTTGCAGTTCGCGGGTATTGCGCTCCAGCTGCGCCAGGCCATGCATGAGTTTTTCGACGCGGCTCATGTCGAAGTCTTTGCCGACCTGGCCGAGCATCGACTGCGTAATCACCAATTCACCGACCATGTTGATCAACGCGTCGACCTTATCGATGCCCACGCGGATCGAAGTCGTTTCCGCCGCCGCTGGCGCCGCAGGTGTTGAGGTTTTGTCGCCGTTAGTTTTTTCTTTTGCAACCGGCACGACGGCCTGCACGGCAGGCGCATCGGGTGCTAGCTTTTCGCTGCTGGCCGGCAGCGGTTCAAGCGTTAGATCGCAATCGCCATCGACCCAATCGAATACTTCGCGCACGCGCTTTTCAGGAATCTCGCCGCGCAATTCCACCGTCCAGCTCAGCGCACACTCTTCGGGCTGAGCGTTCACAAATCCCGGCAACCGCGAAGTATCGCAGCTGACTTTGTATTCGCCCAGCTCGGCCAGCTCGCGCAGCATGCGCACCGGATCGTTACCGGTGCGGTACAAATGCGCATGCGGACGAAATACGATACGCCAGCCGCCGGACGCAGCCTGCACCGGCTGCGCGCTTGCAGTTACAACTACGTGCCCGGTCGCGACACCCAGTATTTTCGCCATGCGCGCGCTTAAACTTTTAGCGCGCTTCGGATCGCCGGCGCTGCCGCTTTTACTCGCCGCCAGCATCGCCCGCAGGCAATCCACCGATTCCAGCAACACATCGACCAGGTCGCTGGCCACTGCACGTTTGCCCGCACGCACCTCGTCGAGCAAGGTTTCCATATGGTGGGTAAATTCCGCCACTTCGCTCAAACCGAACGTGGCACTACCGCCCTTGATGGAATGCGCGGCGCGGAAAATCGTATTGACCAACTCGTCGTCGGCGGCACCGTCTTGCATGTGCAGCAGGCCGGACTCCATCGCGTCCAAGCCTTCCGCGCTTTCTTCAAAGAAGGTGTCGAGAAATTTCGACATGTCGATCGTCATTATGTCTGCTCCAAATCTTTGTCGTTACCTGCTACAACTCTTCGAAGCCGTAGAGGCTCGATTCATCGAGCCTGGTTGTCTCAGGCGCAATGAATTGCGCCCCTACGCTTATGCTTAGGGTCAGAACTCAACCACTCACTTTTTTAATCGTCGCCAGCAACTGCTCGGGATTAAACGGCTTCACCATCCAGCCGGTGGCGCCCGCAGCTTTACCGGCTTGCTTTTTGTCGTCCGCCGATTCGGTGGTGAGTAATAGCAACGGGGTAAATTTGTACGTTGGTAACGCGCGCAGTTCTTTGATCAACGCGATGCCGTCCATGTTCGGCATGTTCACGTCCGTGACGACGATGTTGAACGGCTTGCCCTTGGCTTTACGTAATCCGTCGGCGCCGTCCACGGCTTCTTCGACGTCATAACCTGCTCCCTTTAACGTGAATGCCACCATTTGGCGCATGGAGGCCGAGTCGTCGACGATTAAAATTGTGGGCATAATTTTCTCTCCAAAAACTTGTGCGCATACGGCCTTAAATGTTTTACACCGCCGCTTCGAGTTCGAGCCAATCCGATAATCCTGTCCACTGCGCCGCGCGCCGCAGTGCGCCCGATGGATTTTGCCAACGCACACTGTAGCCTTGGGTACGGGCTTCCCGGCAGAACACCGCCAGCAATTGCAATCCGGCGGCATCGACGCGGTTGACCTGTTCGCCTTTCAGCACCAAGGTGGATTGCTTTGCTGCAAGCGCTTCCTCGAGCTGGCGATAGAGAGGTTCGAGCATTCCAATATCCAGCGTTTCGCTTAAACATACGGCATGCGTTGCGCTGGCGGGCACAGCGGGTGAGATCGTATCGGGTGTAATTTTTTGCATTGAATTATGTAGCTCTCATCGGCTTCGCAACCCGGCACTGTCGCGATGCAAAAGAAGGTTGAACATGAACTGGCCCCTGTAAATGAGTCAAACCATTCGGCTACAGGGCGCAAACAGTTACGGCAGGGAAAAATAATTCTGAAGACGTAATGAAAAATATTGGCGATGTGATTTGCGGGCTTAAGCCCGATTGGCTGCAAATACTCTCCCCGCCTCGAAACTAAGGAGGGGAGAAGTACTCATGGCGCCCGGCGGGAAAATTGTTAAACGTAGTAATCGATAGCACTAATATTTACACCGCGTACGACTTCCTGTGCGCTGGCCGCGAGCATGAAATCGGCGCGGTACTGCGCCTGCGAACCCGTTTGTCCGGATTCGCGCTGACCGCGTGCGTCGCGCTGTTGCGCCAACGACTTATCCGAAACATCGACGTTGACCAAATTGAACCCGCTGTCGGCAAGCATGTCGCGCAGACGGCCCACCGACGCTTCGATGGCGTCGCGTACTGCGGCGTGCGGTGAACCGAAGATCAGGTTAGCTTGGTCGTTGTTCATCACAATCCGTATATCGACTTGGCCTAAGTGCGGCGGATTTAAGCGGATTTCCGCCTCCTGCATACTTTGCCGCACGGCGAAACCGACGCGATCCGCGAACACCTCGCCCCAGCCAGGTTGGCCAGGTGCTTGTGGAATAGCCAGGTCGGCTTTTCCTAAAATTGCAGAGGAAGGCGCAACAACATTCGGCGCAACCACCCCACTGGAATTGAGCGGCGATGCGCCGGTGCCGGCCGTCGTCGCATCCGACATGACGGGTGTTGACATTGCTGCGGCAGGCAACTCAAAGCGTTCGACACTGTCCGCCTTCACTGGCATCAGCACCGAAGCGAAGCTGGTTAATAGCTCAAGGTCTTTTGACGTGTGGCGCGATTGCGCCTGCGGTGCTTGTCCTGCGGTTTGCACCTGTGTGTTGAGTGTTGCTGCGAGCGGCACAGCGCCGCTCTCCAAGGAATCCGCGACCAGTACAGATACGGTGTCCGGCGTGCTTGCCGGGATGCGAGCCGTCCCTGGCGGCAGTGCGGTAACCCTTCCACTCGATGGAAGAGCGGTTGCCGGCCATTGCGCGGTCTGTAATCCAGACTGCGTCACAACGTCGAGTAACGCCAAGTTCGGGTCGGCGTCATTGGCTGTTAGGTCTGGCGGTGTGCGTTGCGGCTGCGCATCATCCGCCGCCTCGGCTGTGTTGCCAAGTCCCGGTGACAATGCGCCGTTGGCCGCGAGCAGCTGCAATTCAAGCGGTAAATCGCTTCCGCCTTGCGTCTGCGTATCGTGCGCCGCAGCGAGCGTGCCGCTAAGGACCGGCTGCAACACGCTGCGAGTATCGAGCAATTGCAATTCGAGCGGTAAATCGCTTCCGCTCTGCGGCGAGCTCTTGCCGTCATCGGCCGTGTTGGCCAGGGCCAGGGAACTGTCGAGAACAGCGTCGGTTAACGTGGACGTCGCCGTGCTTGTGGCGAGCAGTCCAACCAAGCCGACGCCCTGCGCCAGTAGCGCCGCTTCCGGCACAGCAGCATCGCCCAGCGCGGTGCCGAGGGCATCGGCAAACGAAGCAGATGCAGCGTTTTCCGGCGTGGCGCTCGCCAGCGGATTTGCCGTTGTGGTCTGTGGTACGCCAAGTAAAGTACTGAGTAGTTGAGTCACGGCACACTCCCAATGAGTTTGAGTCATTAACTCATCAGCAATTGGTGTGCCAGAGAAAAATCTGGAAGTTACTGGCGTGTTTTACTGTGTTTGGAAGTTCCCGGCGGCGCGGCGTAATGGGAGCGCGGGCGGGACGCCCGCGCTCCATTAGGTGCCGGCCCAGCGATACACAACTTCGACCCGATTACCGTTGCCGCCGAACACCACGCTACTGCACAAGGCTTTCACGAGAGGAATGCCGCGGCTGCGGTATAATGTGGTGTTAATGGCCTGCGGCTCCGCGCCGTTATGACGTGAATAGTCGAATCCTGGCCCGCTGTCGTCGATGCGGATTTTCAGCACCCCGGCAGTCCCGTCCGGCATATGTTGCAACGTAACGCGCAGCCAGCCTTCGGTAAGCTCCGCAAGCGCCTTGCTGCGGCTCAGGTAATAGCCGGCAAAACCTTCCGGGCTCGACTTTAATTGCGAGTCCAATCCCAACAGGCCGTGGTCCAACGCGTTGCTCAGTAATTCTGTCAACACCGTGAAGATGCGCTCGCGATGACCGGGCGGCGACTGCACCTGGGTAATTAAATTGGAAACCACCGCTACCACATTGACGGTGCGTAACGCATCGGCGTGGAAAACCATCTGCGACTGCCAATGCGTGGGGGCCACTTTGCGATGCTTCTCTCCCTCCGCATCCGGGCCGACGGCTGAATTCACGCAACAGATTTCAACCAACGAGACATCGTCGGCCGCGCTTGCGCTGCCCATGAAATTCAGAAACGAAGCGCGCAGGCTCGGCAAGCCGGAAGTCCTGTCGCGCACGCGCGCGGCCCGTTCGGTAAATTGTTTCTGGCCATACTTTTCGCCGCGATCATTGCGCGCTTCGATAAAACCGTCGCTGCATAAAATAATCACGTCGGTTTCTGAAATGGAGATAATTTCCGCGCGCCGGTCAAACTGTTCATCGTTGCGCACGCCCAAGGCCTGGTGACTCGAGGTCACATAGCGCTGTTGCCCGCTGACGGTGTCGACAATAACCACGTCCGGCATGGCACCGTTCCAGATCGTCGCCGTGGTGCGCTGTTCATCCAGTTCCACCAGACACGCCGCGCAAAAAATCTCCGGATAGAGCGTTTCGTGTACGCGCCGGTTGATTTCAGTGACGACGTCGCCGATGGAAAATCCCGTGCTGGCCGATCTGCATTTCGCGATTGAGCCGTGCGTTATGTTCCTCGAGCGCGTGTTCGTGCGCTTCAAGGTTGGCGTGCACGGCTTGAATGCGATGCATCGACGAAAGCTTGGCCTGTAGAATCGCAACGTCGAACGGACGCACTAAAAAATCGTCGCCGCCGGCATCGATACATTTTACCAAGTCGTCGGTGCCGTACAGCGAGGTTACGAAAATGACCGGGACAAAGCGGCTACCGCAGAGCCGTTTGATTGCACGCGTTGCGTCATAGCCGTCCATGACGGGCATCACGATGTCTATCAACACCACGTCCGGGTGTTCCAGTTCAAACATCGCCACACCGTCGGCGCCGTCGCAGGCTGTGACGACTAAATAACCGAAACGTTCCAGCATCACCTGCAATGCAAGCCGGTTGGTCGGGTCGTCTTCGACGATGAGTACTTTCATAGTGGGCGGCGAGCCGGTATTTATCGAAAATATAAAATGTAAAGATCCACTGCTTATCTCCTCTTCATGTTCGAAGAGGAGTGCCCCGCAGGGGTGGGGTGGTTGCAGTGGGCGTGAAAGGAACTTGAACAATCACCCCGTCCGTTACGCATTCGCACCTCCGTTGCACACGCGCATGCGAGTGTCGCGAAGCGCAGGGATGCGCGGGAGCGGCCTCGAAAATAAGGAGGAGAGAACATTCGGCTCTGCATCTACACAATTCGAAACAAGTCTTGAAAATTTGCCATTTTCAGCATTTCGCGTACTTCCATCCGGCAGCGCACTAATTGCACTTCGGATTTGTCGCCGCCGACGGTATCGCGCAACAATAGCAGCATGCCGAGCGCCGCGCTGTCCATGTCATCCACCGCCCCCATATCAACGGTGTATTTCGCATATTTGTTCGCACGCAAAGCGTCTAACACATGACGGAATTCCCCATGGGTGCTGAAATCGAAGCGCCCTACGATACTGATGACAGCTTCATTTCCATTCGTTGTAGTTAGTTTTACCGTCATGCCGCACCTCGTAATTTATTTCGCGCCTAAAACAGATCCACAGCACCCGCAGCCATATCCTTCTGCCCGACCGATTTATGTTGTAACGGTTTAAATAATTCGTTGATCCGGGCAACTAGCTCATGAACTTCGCTGCCCGCTGCAGGGTTGGCGGAGATTCCTTCCGCACGCCGCAGCGCGATTTTTTCTCTGGAGCTACCGTCCACTTCAAGCGCGCTGCACACGGCTGCGGTACGCGCCTCCACATGCTCGCACAATTGCCGCACGATATCCTCGAATTGCAACGCGACAATGGCGGTATTCACGCGCGCCGTAACGTCGTTTGAAATAGAGCCGATCTCATCGAGGTTGGTGGACATGAGGCGATGGATGCGGGTAATTTCGGCCATCATCTCGCCGACCTTTTTGCGCGAACCCAACATGACCTTCATATCTTGCGACGCCATTTCGTTGATAATGTCGCGTGCCACACGGATACCGTCCATATTTTCGTTCACGACCTTGTCAATTTGCGCACTCAACTCGTTGGAGTGCCGCGACAAGGTTCGTACCTCATTGGCCACCACGGCGAATCCGCGCCCGGCTTCACCGGCACGTGCCGCTTCAATGGCGGCGTTCAACGCAATCAGATTGGTCTGATCGGCAATCGACTTGACCCCGGTTAGCAACTTCACCACGGAGTTGGCCTGCGTCCACATGTCGTCCAACTGATACACCAGACGCATGCTTTCCTTGCTGGTTGAGGTCACGGTGTCGACAAAAAACTGCAAGATACGTTCGGTCTCGCCGGCAAATTGAATGATGCTCATTCCCTGTTCGTCACCGGCACCCGTTTCACCTGGGCTTGACAGATTATTTATCAAAGACACTACGAATTCTTTTTGTGCCAGAGATTGAGCGTTTAATCCCGAGAAGCTGCCGGATAAATCATCGATCGCGGTGTGCACCAGGTTGCGTACCTGTTTAACATCGTTACGTACCATGACGACCTGCTCTTGAACCGTTGCCGCAATCGTTTTGCGCTGCGTGACCGTGATACGTTCTAGCATGACAATTTCGGACAAGATTGCTTCCAACTCGGCCACGCGTTGCCGGCTCGGCTCTAGGCGGTACATATGAAATAACCAGCCTGCGAGTGCAGCCATGAAGGGAATAATCAACAATACGGCCGTGGTGCGCGCAAACATCATGAGCAGCACAAACAGCAACGCTACCAATGCAGGAACCGCGATGCGTTGTTTAACGGGATTGAGCGTCATGGAAGCAGTGCGGCATCCGGGTTGTGTTTCGCTGCGGGCAGCAGCGGCACAGACTACATCGACAACAGAGCGTGTGACTTGAGACGGTAGTTATTCGTCGGGCTCGATGCGCCGCTGCCCGCGTTCGTCGGATTCCTTTTGTTCAACGCGTTGCGCTTCGCGCTGTTCTTGCGTGACATAGCGTGCGCGCATGTTATCAAGCGCCTTGCTGCGCTGATGCTTTTCCAGCCAGCGGGCTTTTTCATGATCCAATTCACTCCTGGCTTCATCGACTAACTGCTCTTGCTGCGCTATTGCGGCATCGAGTTTTTGCAGAAAGTTGCGATAAGTGCGCATCTGTTGCGCACTCATACCGCTGCGGCTGCGTGTCTGGTAATTTTCGAGGTATTCCACACGATACCGCCGCACTTCCGCCAAGCGTTCTTCACGCTCTTGCAGCATGCGCTGACGGTCGGCAAAGACGCGCGCCGCCTCGCGTTCGCGGTTCTGTGCAACTTTAACAATGGGTCTGACCCGATCTGATTTAGTCATGGCGGGTGCGGCAAAACATCGGCGTTTTTGTCAACATACCGCTTGCGATGCAAGCTGCGTTCCGCTTAATGAGCGGTTGATGGTTGATGGTTGA
>JACQEQ010000275.1 GCA_016200445.1 Gammaproteobacteria bacterium
ACTACTGGAACTTATGTCGACTATGTAATGAATGGGAAGGGTCTATACATTTTTGCTCATAGCCTTGGAACCTTGGACGCTGGAAATCTAGTAGCTGATGGATTCGCACCAGGGGCGTATCTTGCGGCAGTTCCATTTTTCTATGCAGCACCGGGTAGTACAAAAGCTTCAATCAATACCGGCGACTTTGTGACCGGAGGTCCCTTGAGTGCGATTTTCAACCCGAGAGCAAACTTCTTTTATACCAGTCCGAATGGTGGGAATACCCTTGGGCACTCTAGATGTATGGTGTATTTTTGTTTTTAGCCCGCGTAGCCCGTACGGTGGATGAGTCCCGAAAGAAAGGGCGCCCCCCAAGAAAGGGGACGCTTCCCGATTAAAGTACCGTGGCTTGACCAATAGCCACCCGCTTGGTTGCGGACCACAAAATGGCGGATAACGGCTGAGCCTCATCCGTATATGGTCTCCTCCCCTACATGAAAATTGGTGGGTGGCTACGGGTGCGATTGGCCGACGCGAGATAGGTGTAGATCGGCAAGGCAGTAGCAAGGGCTGCCCACCCCATCAATTGCAATCGATGTAAACGCAAGTTTTGGTTCAATTGTGCTTCTGCTACACTGTGCGCCCTCCCACACGCACCGGTACTGACCCATGCGCATCGTTCAGGAAGCTCTGACATTTGACGACGTTTCACTGGCTCCAGCTCACTCTGTGGTGTTGCCCAAGGATGTGAATCTGGAAAAAACGGGACGCTTCCCGATTATGCCTATGATCTGCCTGCATCGAAGTAGCGCAGCTTGACCAATAGCCGCCTGCTTGGGTGCGGGACGCGACGGCAAAAACGGGACGCTTCCCGATTATACCTATGATCTGCCTGCATTGAAGTAGCGTGGCTTGACCAATAGCCACCCGCTTGGGTACGGGCCACGAAATGGCGGATAACGGTTGCGCGTCATCCGCCCGACTACCGTCTTTTGAAGAATGTGTGATTACCCTCCGTGCGTTACGGTTCTCGAAAAGTTATAGTGCTTCACTCATACGCTCGCTACATTACGGAGGAATCGCCATGGTTCGCCAACTCACTGCAATTATTGAACGGGAAAATGATGGTTATGTGGCGTTGTGTCCAGATTTGGATATCGCCAGTCAGGGTGCAACGATCGAACTCGCGCGCAACAATTTGCGCGAGGCATTGGAATTGTTCTTCGAATCAGCTTCACCGGAAGAAGTAAAACAACGTCTTCATGAAGAAGTCTACGTGACACAGCTCGAAGTTGCGGTCGGGTAAGATGAGGGTCTTATCCGGTAAAGAAGTCTGCCGAATTCTATCCCGGCATGGTTTTGCTGCGGTGCGTCAACGTGGTAGCCACGTAGTAATGCAGAAAAAACTACCGGATACGACAATCACGGTTCCGGTACCAGATTATCCTGTAAATTCGTATTGGCACTTTGATATCCATCATTCGCCAATCGGGGATTCCGCGCAGTGAATTTGAATAACCCGTAAGGCGGATGAGCGCAGCGTTATCCGCCGTATGTTGACGGTTCACGATTCCGCACAGCTCGCATCGAGGTAGCGTGGCTTGACGTAATCACTGCCTGCTTGTGTGCGGAGGCGAAATGGCGGATAACGGCTGAGCCTCATCCGCCCTACGCAACCTTGATCGTCGTTTTGGGTTTGATGTTATATCGGTTGCGTCGTTACACTGTTCACTGGCATTCAGCTAGCGAAGGTTCCTGCGATGACTAACGTGCAAATTTCGAAACGGCTTGCGAAACGGCTGCAGAATCTTTCGCAGAAAACTCACCGTTCGGCAGACGTGATCGTGCGCACTGCGCTTACAGAGAAGCTCGATTACGAAGAGTGGCTGTTGAAGGAGATTGGGCGAGGAATTGCTGAATTGGATCGCGGCGAAGTGGTGTCGCATGCCGACGTGGTCCAAATGATTCACATTGCCCGAGCCGAGCATGGCAAGAAAAAGAAAAAAGCCGCTTGAATGGTCGCGGCGTGCCGCTGAGCAGTTGCTTGAAATCCAAAATTACATTGCGCAGCATGGAAAAAAGGGGACGCTTC
The DNA here is from genome assembly GCA_016200445.1 of Gammaproteobacteria bacterium. Lineage (GTDB taxonomy): Bacteria > Pseudomonadota > Gammaproteobacteria > SG8-11 > SG8-11 > UBA6921. Next base: position 2,075 of record JACQEQ010000275.1, read on the forward strand.
CCAATGTCAGTAAGTTAAGCACGGATGTTCAATTCGCACGCGTCGCGTAATGGGAGCGCGGGCGTGCAGCTCTCTAGAATGAAACATGCGGCCAGGATGGCCGCGCTCCAGACGTGGGGTGAAGCCCTTAACTTACTGACATTGGGACGCTTCCCGATTATGATCTGCCTGCATCGAAGTAGCGTGGCTTGACTAATAGCCGCCTGCTTGGGTGCGGGACGCGAAATGGCGGATAACGGCTGCGCCTCATCCGCCCTACTTTGAAGTTTGGCCAGGCACGCGCACAAGACAAAATAGCCCTGGCCGAGTAAAGTTATGGGAGCCAACATTTCACGAGGGTTGCCATGTCTAACGCCAATCGCAAGCAAGTTGCCCACCAAATAATCGACAAGCTACCCGATGACGCCACCTTTGATGACATGATGCGCGAGCTCTACGAACACCAAGCCATCGAGCGTGGCTTGGCGGACAGCGACGCCGGTCGCGTTACCGATAACAAAGACATTCGCGCTCAGTATGGATTGCCGGAATGAGGGTCGCCTGGTCCGACGAGGCCAAGGCGCAGCTTGATGGCATTTACCAATACATCAAACACGATGCGCCATTTTACGCGACTCAAACGGTCGACAGACTGACTCGACGTGTCGGGCAATTGACCGCCCATCCGCGTTCTGGGCGCGTCGTGCCCAACTACGACGATGAAAATCTGCGTGAACTCATCGCTCGCCCGTATCGTCTGATTTATCGAATCAGGCCTGAGCGCATCGACATCATCGCTGTTTTCCATAGTGCCCAGCAGTTGCCTGATTCACTGTAATCGGTAACTTGTCCGGCGGATGAACTCAGCGTTATCCGCCGTATGTTGACTGTTCACGATTCCGAACAGATTGCATCGAAGTCGCGTGGCTTGACGTAATCACTGCCTGCTTGTGTGCGGGAGGCGAAATGGCGGATAACGGCCGCAACTCATCTTCCCTGCGTTTCTGAGCGTGTGTTCCGACGTTGCAATACATTCAAGTTCTTGTATATTCTTGTTCATTGTGAAATCCATAAACTTTCTCGGTAACGCCTTGGATGACCTTCGTGCTTTCCCACAGTCGGCGCGCCGAGCTGTCGGCCACCAATTGGATCGCCTACAGCGCGAACTTGAGCCTTTTGATTGGAAGCCGATGAAAGCTGTCGGGCCAGGTGCGAAGGAAATTCGAGTACACGATGATGCGGGTGCGTTTCGCGCCATCTATGTCACTAAGTTTGGCGATGCAGTGCATGTGTTGCATTGCTTCCAAAAGAAAAGCCAAAAGACAGCGCTGGCAGACCTGAGTCTGGCCAAAACCCGTTACCGGGATCTGATGTCGAGGAGAGTGAAATGAGCAAAGAACGATACTCCAGCGTTTGGGATGCCATTGAAGATACTCCGCGTGAGGCGGCGAGCATGAAGGTACGGTCGGAGCTGCTGATCACGCTTCAGGAAACGTTGCGCCAGAAAAAACTCACGCAAGTGCAAGCTGCTAAATTACTGGGTGTTACCCAGCCGCGCGTGTCTGATCTAATGCGCGGCAAAATCGAATTATTCTCTATGGAAATGCTGATCGATATGCTGACCCAAGTGGGCTTTCAAGTGAAAGTGACTGCGCGGAAGGCGGCTTAATTGGTAACCCGAAATGCGGATGAGCGCAGCGTTATCCGCCGTATGTTGACGGTTCACGATTCCGAACAGCTCGCATCGAAGTCGCGCGGCTTGACCAATAGCCGCCTGCTTGGGTGCGGGACGCGAAATGGCGGATAACGGCTGAGTCTCATAGCGCTACGTTGAAAATTTAGGGAGCGGCACGTTGGGCTGACGGCGTTAACATTGGGAATGTTGTTTGTTAGAATTGCCGGAACGATTCATGAGGTACAGCCATGAGCATACCCAAGAAAATTCTCGAAGAAGCGTTGGCGTTGCCGCCGACGGGAAAGGTGGAGCTGGTTGATTGTTTGCTGGCGAGCTTGGATACGCCCGACAAGGAAATTGATCAGTTATGGATGGAAGAAGTCGAGCACCGAATCGACGCGTATGAGCGCGGAGAAATGAAGGCGCTGAAAATTGAAGAAGTTCTTCAGAAATATAAGTAGTCCGGCCAATGCAAATCGAGCTGTTCGAAGCGGCGCAGTTGGAGTTGGACCAAGCGATCTTGTTCTACAACACGGAGCGCGCTGGTCTTGGTGATGAGTTTCTTACCGAGATATTGGGCGCGCTTGAACGGATTGCCGAACATCCCGACGCGTGGCACGGATATTCGAAACGAACGCGTCGTTGCCAGACGCGGCGCTTTCCATATGGAATCGTCTATCGAATTATGGAATCGTCTATCGAATTTCGGCAAACGTCATTTTGGTTGTTGCGGTGGCGCATCTGCATCGCAAGCCTGGGTACTGGAAAGGTAGGCTCACGCCGTAACCCGTAAGGCGGATGAGCGCAGCGTTATCCGCCGTATGTTGACGGTTCACGATTCCG
>JACQEQ010000281.1 GCA_016200445.1 Gammaproteobacteria bacterium
GGTATTTTACCAGCCGACCCATGTAGGACTCTCTAAAGCTAGGCGACACATTCTTGGCTTTTTCCAAGGCGTTAATCCATTGCTGCACTTTCTTGCTGAGTGTTTGCATGTCTTGATAGTTACGGTGGGCTTCTTGAAATTCGAAACTCATCAGCAGCGGGGCAAGAAATTGCAGATCAGCAGGATCAGTAACCTTGCGATATTCCTGCATGGCCGTGGGATGTGACATCGGGCCTTGTTTTAATATGACTTCGAGTGCTTTGCCACCCCGGACCGAGAGCATCAACGCTTCGAGTTTTTTGTCGGCTTCGACAAACTCGGCAATTGCAGTTTCGTAATGCTCGGCAGCTTGTCGAAATGCTTGCAATTTGCTGTAGGCATAGGGAATTGCCAAGGTCGCTTCTAAGGCGGCCGGATCGCTGATGTTGCGCTTGCTTAACTCGGACCACGCAGCGATCGAGAGTTTATGCTTATCCATAATCGAATAAGCCCAGCCGAGTCCAAGCATGGCTCGGCCCGACAGCGTGCCATCGAGACGCACTTGCTCAAGATAGTTTTTCGCTTGTGCCGGGTCTTTATTTTTTAGCAATGCATAACCGGCAGTAATCAGGGCTTGGTCGCGCAACGCAAGCAAGTCTTTTTGCGAAGAACTCATTTCACTCAGGAGTTTGAGTTGCTCCATGGCTTCGCTAGTGCGATTCAGTTTGAGCAATGCAACCGCCAAGTTGTAGCGCACGAAAGCTGTGGAGTTAACGCTGCCTTTGAGATCGATGACGTTAAGTACTTCAGCCGCTTGTTTTGGCTGTTTCTGCTGGATCAACACCAGCGCGTAAAGTAGACGCCGTTCGATTTCAGTTTCACGTAACAGTTTGCCGCGCACTTGGGTCAAGGCCGTCGCCGCATCGGCAAACTGGCCACGTTGATAACGTGCTTGCGCGAGCTTTAACCACAGCGCGTTCTGCACTTCGAGTTTGCCGTTTTTATCCAATTCTTCGGAGAGTAATTCTTTGGCTTCATCCGGCATCCCGTAACCCAGGTACAGAGCGACGAGCAGCAGGTTGACATTATCTTTGTCGGCGTTTGCGTCGATGAAGTTACGATTGGTGACCAGCCGCACGATACCCTCGAAATAATCTTCTTCTTCCAAGTCGTAGATGGCTTCACGTAGGCGTGGGTCTTGAACATCGCCCCAGGCGATATCCATCCCAGCGAACGTAGGCCTGCTCAGCGTGATCGCAAGTAACAATAGGCCCAGGGCTACTTTGCTGCATGTTTTGAAGTGAAGTTCGCGCATGGTTAGTCCCATTCTCGAACCACGAATTCCGGCAGAAACCGTTCACGTGCGTTTGAGACACGCAGCTCAACGGTCTTAGGCCGGTTTTCTTTTGAAAAGGTGAGAATCACACTGGTGCGGTGATCGCGTCCTTTACCGACCTTGCCAATCATGGTGGCTTTAAGTTGATAGTCGCCCTGCGGAAGTTCTTTTACGACCACGCGTTGTGCGCCACCGTGCTGCAACGCGCTCATCACGTTCGGAATCATTTCTTTGCGCGCAATAAAGTTGCCGTTGAGTTCCAGCTCCACCGCTTGCAGTTCAAAAATATCGTCAATGTCGGCAGATAAATACACCACCAGCGGATTTCCGGAAAAAGACAGCATGCCTTTATTAAGCATGGACAGATCTTGTCCGAGCGCCAGCACACCACTTTTTATGGTTTGTATACGCTTGTCCAGCGATTGATATTCTTTTGTCAGCGGCAGTTCAGCTGCAGCAGTTGCTGCATAAAGGAGTAGCGCTAACAGTCCGATGTTGCGATTCAATGTGTCGTTCCAGCGATGTGGGATAGAGAGTTGCGGAGGTATCTTACGACACTTTGCTTTAGGTTTTCTAACCCTGCAGCGTTGCCGCGCCTAATGTGTGATGTACGTAACCATGTTTGGTTCAACCAGAACTTTAGTTAATGCTGGAGAAGCCACATAGACGAATTCTCAAGGGTTGACTTTGTGCTGTTGAAACCACTGTTCCAGCATCGCAAGTACCCAGATCAGCGTGCCGTAATAGGCGGCATGCCCATCGCGATGGGCAATGATCAAATTGTCGATGTACTGTTCTTGCAGCAGGCCACGGGTTTTGAAGCTGCGCAGGTTGGTGTGTACCACGTCTTGCAGCTCGGGCGAGGTTTTTAGCCACTCGCCAAAGGGCAGGCCGAAGCCGTGTTTTTTCTTGTGAATGATTTCGTGCGGCAGGAAATTTCCCAAAGATTTTTTGAAGAAATAACGTAATTGCTGGCCCTTCAATTTGAGGTTGGGTGGAACCCGGGCAGAGAATTCCAGCAGTTCATCGTCCAGCATCGGATAACGCACTTCAACACCTTGCAAGGCGCACATGCGATTGACTTTGCGCAGGTCGTTATCGGCAAGCGTGACTTTCCAGTCTAGAAACAGCATCCGATGCAACAGCGATTGCGTGGGTGCGCGTTGCCAGGTGTCGCGCAAAACGGCGAGCGGGTGGCGGGTATCGCACTGCGCAAAAAAATCCGCATTGAACATGCTGCGCGGGTCGGTGCGTTGCAACAAGTTATAGCTCTCCATGCGGTCTGGCATCGGCATGCGTGCTTGCTCGATGTAACTGCGAATTTTACGGGTCGGAGGTAGCCATTGCGCAAACGGCAGACCGACAAACAGCGGTTCAACCAAACCGGAGCGCAGCCATTGCGGCACGTGGTGGTAGGCCTCGAAAAGCTTTTGCTTAGCATACCGTGCATTGCCGCCGAATAATTCGTCGCCGCCGTCGCCGGCAAGCAGCACGCGCGTGCCGTCGCGACGCGCCAGTTGCGCGCAAAAATAAGTGGGGATCGCTGACGAGTTGCCGAACGGTTCGTCGTAGGCGCGCGCGACTTTCGGAAATGCTTCAGCAACGTCTTTGGGTGTGACGTAATACTCATGCTGGTCGGTGTGAAAATGTCGCGACGCGATCCGTGCATAGGAAATTTCGTCATAGCCTTCTTGTGAAAATCCGATGGAATAAGTTTTGGCGGGCTTGGATTGCAGGCCGGCCAGCATGCCTGACACGGTTGAGCTATCGGTGCCGCCGCTGAGGAACGCGCCGGTGGTGTCGTCGGGTTCGCAACGGCGCACCGACTCGCGCAGTGTTTTCAATAGCGTGTCTTGTAATTCCAAGCTGTTGACGCCGTCGCCGTCGACGAAATCGGGCTGCCAATAAAAAGACAAATGTGCGCGGCCGTTTTCAAACCGCAACACCTGTGCCGGTTGGAGTTTTTTAATGTCGCGGTAGATGGTGTCAGGACTTGGCACCATGTGGAAATACAAATAATCGTACAGGGCTTGTTGCGAGAGGGTTCCGCTGACGTTTGGATGCGCCTTGACCACATCCGTATCCGAACCGAATATCAGCGTGCCGTCGTTGGTTACGCTGTAACACAACGGATAGGCGCCGATGCGATCAACCGCGAGCAACGCACTATTTTTTTCAGTATCCAGCACTGCGAAACTGAAGTGACCGCTAATGAGCTGCACGCATTGGTCGCCACTCTGGCGGAAGGCTTGCGCAAGCGCTGCGTGATTGCCGCGCTGCTTGGCAAGGTCAGAAAGTGCCTTGTCTTTCCAAGTTACGCGACCGGCCAGCGCAGCGACCAGACTGCCGTCGCAATACGCTGTGCGGGAAGTAGGTGGCTGGTTTGCCGCACCAGTATGAACGCCAAAATAAACCGCGCCCGTATTAGTTTGATCGGCTACTGTTTTCAATAGGCGTTGACGTAGTTGCCCGCTGTCCGATGCTGCGCCACCACTCCAACCGAATAGACCGTTCATATGCTCATTCTCATTTGCAAAATTTCAGTGCTGGGCCGATACGATTTTACGAAACGATAATTCCGGGTGCGTCACTTCGACCGGCGTGCGATCAAACGCACCGGTGCCCAATCATTCCAATCTTTTGGCGTTAGCCACGCGCGTGTGATTGGGATGTGTGCGATGGCCATTGCCAGGGCAAGCGAAATTAGCACCGTCAACACTACTGAAAGCACGCTTGCAGCGAACAGCGGGAAAAAATCCAGATGCCAGTTCGCTGCACCGGACACCTTGTAGCCCAAGAAAAAAATCAGCGGGTGTAAAAGATAAACCATCAGCGAATGTTTGCCGCATAAATTCAACACGCGCAACTTGTCCAATTTGGTTGCGAACCACATCGTGACGAATACGCCGCTCACGGCGTTGATATCCTGCAGCAGGAACAACAGGGGTTGGTTGATTGAGCGCAGATCAAGCAGCATGATTTCAATGTTTATCCGATGTGCCACAAGATAGCTGTAGCTGACCAGAAATATAACGAGGATGACATAACGTAATCGGAACGCGGTGGTATTTGTCATGACCCAGCGCATTAATAACCCGAGCGGAAAAACCCAGGTGACGATGAGTAAGCCGAAAGGCAGGTAGGTGAGCATTCCCGCCGGAAAGAATGTGATCAACGCATGGCAACACAGCATCACTGCCACGGCGACGTAACGCCAACGGCGCTGTATCGATTGATACAAGGTGAGCAGCAACACCAGCCCGGCAAGGCTGGGCAGGAACCACAAATAGAAAAAGCCCGAAGTCGTTTTCACTAGCGTGGCGCTACCGATTGCAGCGGCGGCAAGCCAGTCGAGCAAGAACGTACTGAGCCCGCTACCGCTGCGAAACATGGCGGCGTAGAGGACAGCAGACAATGTGAGCACCCACCAAAAGGGGACCAGATAGCGGATGAGCCGATCACGAAAGAATTTCCCGTCCACCGGTTTGGTGGGCATAAAAAATGGCAAGACCAGGAACCCAAGTACATGGAATGTCAGGGGCATAAACACGTCTGGCGCGAGGGTTCTGAATAAATCATTGTGGTCCATGACCACGATGACAATTAGCAATCCCTTCAATGCGTCGATGCTGCTGCGCAGCGTGTCCGCAAAGTTTGTTATGTGGTGGTTAGCATTCAACGTGCGTTACTCGGTACAGGGACGGTGGGTGTTTCGCGTATGGTGCGTTCAACCAACTGACGTAACGCAGCGATCACGGCGAATAAAATATAGATGAATTCGAAGTACGCCATGCTCAACGCGGCGCCGGAGACGAAGTAAGCGATCAACGAATATTGGGCGTATTGCGCAAGTTGTCCGGCCCACTCAAGGTCGGTACGGCCTTTGACTTGTTTTGCGACGATGACGGTGTTCCTCCACGCGGACAGTCCCAGCAGGCCGAACAGCAGCAGCCCAACGAACCCCATGTCGCCCAGCACCTGAAAATAAATACTGTGCGCGGCATGCGGGGCGAGCGGATCGGGTTCGTCGGTCGGTATGAAGTCGAGTTCATGAAAGCGCGTCTGGCGATAGTGTGTCCACACGCCGAAGTCTTGCACTGCATGGAAACCTCCGCCCAGGAACGGATTGTCGAACGCAATTAATGTGCTCTGTTTCCACGCGATGACGCGCCCCATGAAGGACTCGTCCTGATTGGCGGTCGAAATCGTGTCCATACGATCCGTCCAGCGATCCGGCGCAAACGAGATGAGCGCAATGGCGACCGGGATCGCGAATGCCAGGTATCGACCTTTACGGGCGCTATGTATAAATGCCCAGATCGCGATGGCAAGGAGTCCGATCAGTCCGCCGCGCGAAAACGTCCCGACCACGGTGAAAAATAAAATACCGGCGCTGCCTAACAGCGCAAGCCGCAGCACGCGTTGCTGTGCTTGCCGGTAGAGATAAAATACCAGCGGTAAAATACAAAGAATGGCCAGTGCGAAGTGATTGTTGTCGGTAAGGATGGAGATTTCTGGTCCAAAGATGTGATGGCCGCCACCGGAGAGTATTAATTTGAGGCCTTCCTCGACACCATGAAAACCGACAGAGAGAAACACGGCGTAGATTAACGCTTCGATCCGCGTGCGATTGTTAAATAATGCGCTGACCACCAGCGCGAAAAAAATGATTTTTGCGAAGTTTCCCCAATGTTCCCAAACACCACCTTCCATACCGATAGCGAAGGCGGTCGAGATCGTACCGAAGATGCCAAAAATAATTAAAAGAATGGTAGTGCGATGCATCGGAACACGCACTGGCTCCTTCGATAACAGCCAAATTAACAAGGTGAGCAACACCACAATTAAATTGAAACGGATGGAGGTCGCGAAGCCAAATACATAGGAGTTCGGTACCAGGCCGGCGGTCCAACACCACATCAGGGCGCCAATATGCGGGCGGCCAAAAGCAAAGGGGAGCATGGCAAGAAAGCCCATAACGAAGGCGAGATCGCGCATGGTGCGTTCCGTTATGACTGCACGTGCTTAGGATGGGCGAAGTGCAGCAACATCATTTGCTTTGGGGTCGAGCCGGGGGGCGGCGATTGAACGTTTTTTCGTTTCCGGTATGCGGAGAATCCGCTTCTGATTGCGCGCTCCAGCGCACCAGCAAAATCATGGCGCTAATATCAATCACGAGTAATAGCACTTCCATTTTTTACCTCACGGGACTGATGTCGTTTTTTTTAATGCATTGCGCTCCGGTCAGTATATATCGGAAGCCGCGCAATATTTCTTTTACGGGTGCAAGCACGCAATCAACAACATGCAATATTCCTTATTCCCACTGGCATTCGTGCCGCAGTCAGTGCCGATTGGGTGCGGCACTTTATGCTATCCTGCGCGTCGAAGGAATAGGTTTTGCTGATGAAATTTAGTTAACGATTTGGGGTAGAGCAATGATTAATCTTCAGCAGTTGAACTTGTGGAGTTTGGCGCTTTGTTTTTGCTGCATCATGCCACGCGGAGCCGCCGCCTATTCGTTTGATATGTCGGAAACCGAATTCTCGAATTGGCCGATGTATTGCCAAGCGCGCTATGCCAGCATTGATGTCGGTAAAGCCCATGCGTTTTCAGTGAATTTTTCGCGTGCGTTGATCGAGCAAGCGCGCGAACAACTGGGTGCCGAGACCTTCGAGCGTGTGCATCACTGGTGCGCAGGCATGACCTGGTTGAATCGTTCGCGTTTAGAGCGCGATCCGAAAATGCGTGAATTCCAACTTGATTCCGCCAAGTCTGAAACCATGTTCACCTATAAAGGTTTGCCTGCGGACAGCTCCATCGTCCCGGGAATTCTTGTCACGTTGGGCATGGTTTGTCAGGAACAAAAAGACTTTACCTGTGCCAGCGATAATTTTGAAAAAGCGATCACTGCGAGCCCGAAAGACCCTTCGCCGTATTCGGCATTGGCATTGCTGCACCGCAAAAATAAGCAGCTTGCATTGGCGCGTGATGTCTTGCTCCGTGGCGACACGGCGTTGCAAGGTAAATCTGCCGAAATTCACTATAATTTGGGACTCATTTTGCTTGAAATGAGTGACGTCGACGGCGCATTAAATTACGCGCAAAAAGCCTACGTCGAAGGTTATCCGTTGCCGGGTTTGAAAAAGAAATTGAGCCAAATCGGCCGTTGGGTTGAACCCACGCCAGAAGCAACCAAGCCCCCGCAAGCAGCGCAGTCGACGACGGCGACCACGCCATAATTTCCCTGTTGCCTTCGCACAAACACCTCCCGATAAAGGTACGCGGATGTTAGGTTTTAACGACCGGTTAGTCACCTTGATGTATCACCCGGTGCTTGCCCGTCCGGATCCATTTTATTCTTGGGATGTCGACAGACACTACCGCCACGCGCCGTCTGTATTACCTTTGATGACGGCTACGCGGACAACTACGAAATCGCGCTGCCGATTTTGCAACGTCATCAGTTGCACGCCACATTTTTTATCGCGACCGGCTACCTCGATGGCGGGCGCATGTGGAACGACACGCTCGTCGAGGCTGTGCGTGTGGCCGGTGACACGCTGGATTTAACTTCGCTGGGCCTTGGCACCTATGCAATGACGGACACTGCCGCACGGGTGCGGGCGGCCAAGGCATTATTGAAACTTCTGAAGTACCTGCAACCTGCAGAGCGCATGCAAAAGACGGCGGAAATCGCTGCAGTCATAGGGCAAAAATTGCCCGACAACTTAATGATGACTAACGCGCAATTACAAGCGTTGAGCAAGGCCGGTATGGCGATTGGCGCGCACACCATGAGCCATCCGATTTTGTTGCGCGTCTCCGATCAAGAATCGCGCCGTGAGATTGAAGGCAGTGTTAGCCGCCTGCGCGAACTGTTGGGACATGACATTTCGACATTCGCCTATCCAAACGGACAACCAGGGAAGGACTATGGACTGCGCGATGTCGAAAACGTGCGGCGCAGTGGAATTAAGGCGGCCGTGTCGACTGCCTGGGGTTACGCAAACTCAAGCATGGACGTGCATCAACTCGCCCGTATTGCGCCGTGGGATAAAACCCCGGCACGTTTTGCACTGCGGATTTTTCGCAGTTACTTCGGTGCGCCGCCGGTTCTGGTATGAATCACCCCTGATCGTCCGGCGCACGCACCACGATGTTTGGGCAGGAGCGCTCGGTGACCGAGAGATGGATGTAGGGCGGGAGAGTGGCCAGCGTCAGTTGCACACGAAACACAACCAGATACAGCGCACTGCCGAGCATCTTCAGCCCCATCCGCGCATGCGATGTCAACGAGGCCGGATTAAATGCCGAAATCCGGCTCATGCTCCAGCGCACCCCGCGTGCGCGCAACAGTGCGTCTGCGGCGTCCCATAACCTTGGGAAGGTGTAACCGAGCCGGTGCTTGGGGGCGACGAAGACATCAAAATCCCACGCGCTAGCGTGTGTAGGCTCGGGCTTGAAGTTACAGCGCACTTCGTCTTCGGGATAAGTTGAAAAATGCAGCCACAGGTATCCCGCCAGTTCTGCATCTTTAAATGCACCTAAGCAGATCGAACCTTGCGTAAAGCGTTGTTCAAGCGTTTTCACCGGGCGCCCAATCTGCTGTAACGCCGGATCGCTGCGTTCAATCAGCCGCACCACGATGCTATTGCCACGTGACCCCGACAGCCGTGGGCTTGCTGAAACCGGCTGCGCGACCAAGTAATATTTCAGTAGATTGCAGCGCGGGCTGAGGTGATTTAGCACGCGCGCAACGAGATATAACAAACCGTTGAGCGCGCCCAATTGTCGAAAAGTGCTACTTAGGCTGTTTAGCGCTGACATCGGGGTCGATGGAAAACCTCTAAAGGCGCGTATCTTATCCGAAGTATGCGCATGAATTTACATTGCGGCGTTACATTGAGTGTTTCTATAATACGCGCGCAGTCGAAGACGGCTGTCTCATCAGTGGTTCAAGTACGTTAAATCCATCGGGGTAAATCATGTTAGAAGAAGTGCGCGAGATTTTAAGCGTTACGTTGAGACTTGGAAACCGTGCAGCTTCGCTGACGGCGGCAACCCCGTTGTTAGGTAATCTTCCCGAGCTTGATTCCATGGCGGTGGTGTCGGTCATCACCGCGCTGGAAGAGCATTACGGATTCACGGTTTCCGATGACGAAATCGCCGCAGAAACATTCGAGACGTTAGGCAGCTTGGCGGACTTTGTAAAAGGTAAGTTGGGCCGGTGAGCAATACAGGCGCCGCGCCTACGCCACAACCGTTCTTTTTGGCTGGCGAGCGCGGCGAATTATTTTCGCTTTATTTCCCACCTCAAATGCCGCGCGCAACTTCCTGCGGCATTGTGTTTTTCCCGCCGTTTGCTGAAGAGATGAACAAGGCGCGCCGCCTGGTGGCGGTGCAGGCGCGACGTTTTGCGCAGGCGGGTTTCGCCGTGTTGCTGGTGGACCTCTACGGCACCGGCGATAGCGCGGGTGACTTCGGCGACGCTCGCTGGGAGCTTTGGCGCAACGACATGCTGCGCGCTGCGCGCTGGCTGCAAGCGCAAGGCTGCGCGCGCTTGGTGTTGTGGGGTTTACGTAGCGGCGCGTTGTTGGCTGCCGAGGTGTTACCCGAGTTACGTTCGTCGGTGGAGCGGTTGTTGTTATGGCATCCGGTGGTGCGCGGCGAACCGCTGATGACGCAATTCTTGCGCCTGCGGCTGGCCGCCGACCTGATGACGCCGGGTGAAAAAATCACCACCCAAGAGTTACGCGCAACCTTAGCCAAGGGCGAAAGTCTGGAAGTCGCCGGCTATACGTTGGCCCCGGAATTGGTGCAGCGCATGGACGCGCTGGATTTAAAATCGATGTTGATGGCAGGGTGCCCGCCGCTCGATTGGCTGGATATTGCCGCCGTTGCGGATCGCCCGTTGGCGCCCGCGAGCCGCGCCGTGGTTGATGCATTGCAGCAACAGCAAATCTGTGTGCGTGCGGCCACGGTGGCCGGTGAGCCGTTTTGGAATACGCTGGAAATCACCGAAGTGCCTGAGCTTGTCGAACGCTCGACGCAGTGGCTGGATGAGGCGTGCCGATGAATCATGCGGGCGGCGAGCAGGCATTAACCTTCGGCTGCGAAACGGAAGCGTTAATTGGTGTGCTGCATCCCGGTCGTGCCCACGCCCAGGTCGGGGTAGTGCTGGTGGTGGGTGGCCCGCAGTATCGCGTCGGCAGTCACCGGCAGTTCGTACTGCTGGCACGGAGTTTGGCGCAGGCCGGGATTCCGGTGTTGCGCTTTGATTATCGCGGCATGGGCGACAGTTCCGGCGCGCAACGTTCGTTTGAAAGCGTCGACAACGACATTCGGTCGGCAATCGATGTGCTGTGTCAGCAGGTTCGATCGGTGCAAAAAGTCATGCTATGGGGCCTCTGCGATGCGGCCTCCGCCGCATTGTTTTACGCGCACCAAGATCCGCGCGTCGCCGGATTGGTGTTGCTGAATCCATGGGTGCGTACCGAGGCGGGCATGGCGCGCGCTTATTTGAAGCATTATTATTTACGGCGCATGGTGAGCGGAGAGTTCTGGAAAAAACTTCTGAGCGGGCAGTGGAGTGTGCGCGCATCGTTCACGTCGCTCATCGAACTTACAAGCAAACTGCGTAAATCTCCGGCAAGTAGCGAACTATCCGCTCCGGAAAAACCCCCGGCAGCAAGCAACGTTCCAGTGACTACAGCGGCCTCCTTGCCCGATGCCATGCTCACGGGTTGGGAGCGCTTCAACGGCAAGGTCTTGCTGATTTTGTCCGGGAATAACGACTATGTGGCTGACGAGTTTCGCGATCTGGTCGCTACCTCGCGCCGTTGGCGTAAAGTGTTGCAGCGCGCGAGCACGACGCGACATGATTATAGCGATGCCAACCACACGTTCTCGCGCAGCGCGTGTCGCGAGCAAGTTGCCGATTGGACGCTTGCATGGATCAACGAAAATACGGGCAGCGCCCGCTAACGAATCGGATTGAGAAAGGAATTAACCAGCGTGTACAGCGAAAATCCGATGCATGATGTAGTGCGAGTGATGAAAGCGTTTCTTTCAAATCAGCTCGCGCGCTTTGCGCCGTCGATTTATGTCAAGGTCACGCACCAAACGGGTCGCGGGGATGAGAGCGGCGACGCGAAAGAAGTCGCAGCTTATTTTGCAATGTGCGTTAAAGAGTATTTTGAAAAGCTCGACATCGCACCAGCCGACTACGCGGCGTATTTAAAGGGTAAAAAAATTCTCGAGTATGGTCCGGGCGATGTACTGGGCGTGGCGCTGCTGATGTATGCCCATGGCGCCGACGCGGTGCATTGTGTCGACCGTTTTCCATTGAGCCAGATTTCCGGCAAGAGCTTGCGGATTTATTGGGAAATACTCAATGCGCTGGATGCAAACAAAAAAGACCGCGCGCTGGGCGCGTTCAAAGAATTCGGTAAACCAGAAAGCGGGTTTAATCCGGAGGCCATTGCCTATACGGTGACGCCGGATGGATTGTCCGGAAAAAAACGCCACTACGATTTAATTATTTCTCGCGCCGTGTTGGAGCATGTCAATGATCTTGAAAAAACCATGCAAGATATCAGCGATGCGCTGAAAACGAATGGCGTTTCCATTCATCAAGTCGATCTAAAAAGTCATGGCCTGGACCGATATAAGCCCTACGATTTCCTGACCTGGCCGGAAGTGCTGTTCAAGTTGATGTACAGCCATAAAGGTTTTCCGAATCGTTGGCGCGTGGATAAATATCGAGAACTGGCCGCTAAGTCCGGTTTACGCATCCGTCACATGAGCCCGACCGGCCAATTAGCAATGCACGACGTTGCTGCCATTCAACCCAAGCTGGCGCGGCAGTTCCGGAATATTCCCGGCGAAGAATTGTCATGGTTGGGTTTTTGGGTGTTGGTGGAGCACCCCGCCGTGAATGCGGCGGATCGCTCCTAGTCTGCTATGAGTCAATCGCCACTTACCTCGGTCATTATCCCTGCCTACAACTGCGGCCAGTACATCGCTATGGCGGTGCGCAGCGTACTCGATCAGGACTACCCTAATATTGAGGTCATTGTTGTCAACGATGGCTCGACCGACAACACTCTTGAAGTACTCGCGCAGTTCGGCGCACGCATCGTGGTTGTAAATCAACCCAACTCGGGAGTGGCTGCTGCGCGTAATCTGGGCATGCAAACCGCGCGCGGCGCTTTCATTGCTTTGCTGGACGCCGACGATTTATGGTTGCCGGGAAAGTTGCGCAAACAAGTGGATTACTTGAGCGCGCATCCTGAATTGGGTGCGGTGTATTGTGCGTGGCGCGAGTGGCGGCCCGATGCGCACGGTGAGTTCACTGTGCCGCAGTTGAGTCGCGCTGAAATAGAGCAGGATGGAGTCGAGGAGCAGGATTCCGGCTGGCTGTATAACAAATTATTTCTGGAGTCGATCATTCATACGACCACGCTGCTGATGCGCCGGGAAATCATGGAGCAGGTGGGTGCGTTCGACCCGGCACTGCGTCGCGGGCAGGATTACGACTACTGGTTTCGCATGTCGCGGCTAGCGCCGATTCACAAATTGCGCGCGGTGTTGTCACTTTACCGCATACATCCCGAAAGTATTTCGCACCAGCCGCATCGGGCCAACTATCCGGTGCTGGTGATACAAAAGGCGTTGGATCAGTGGGGTCGCATCGGCCCGGACGGGACTGAAACTGCGCAAACCGTCATCGATGGGGTCTTGTCACGACATTGGTTTAATTTCGGCTATCTGCATTTGCAGCAGGGTGATCCGAAGCTTGCCTACCAAGCATTCCAACGCAGTCTGCGTCTACATCCGGCACGTGTAAAAACCTGGATCAATGCGGCGCGCAGTTTGGTAAAGATGGCGCTCTAGACCAAAATTTCCATTGGCGCCGGATGGCTGAGGAAACGCAGCGGACTTGCGGTCAGTCCGTAGGCGCCAGACTGCATGATCGCGACATAGTCACCCACGTCAGCCAGCGCAAGTTCCATTTTGTCAGCCAGTAAATCCAGCGGCGTGCATAACGGGCCGACGACGCTTGCAGATTCGGTTTGTGACGAGTTCATTTTGTTGGCAATCACGACCGGGTAATTTTTGCGGATCACTTGTCCGAAGTTACCGGAGGCCGCGAGGTGATGATGCAAGCCGCCATCGGTCACCAAAAACACCTGCCCGCGCGAAATCTTGCGATCAATCACCCGGCAGATGTAAAGACCTGCTTCTCCGACCAAATAGCGGCCCAGTTCGATGATGACTTCCGCATGCGGCAATTGTTGTTTTACTTCCGGTAAACGGTTGCTCAAGTGCGCGCCGACCGGTGCGATATCCAAAGGTTCGTCGCCGGGGAAATACGGGATGCCGAAGCCGCCGCCAATGTTGAGCTTGCGTACCGGTGACGGCGCGTGCGCGGCCAAGCGGTAAGCGAGGACGTAA